>CAYUGU010000043.1:0-17202 GCA_964444345.1 uncultured Bacteroides sp. | reverse complement strand
CGGACCCTCTGATTAACAGTCAGATGCTCTAACCGACTGAGCTACTGAAGCAGGTTTTCGTTTTTTGCGCTGCAAAGTTACGCCAAAACTTTGAATTATCCAAACTTTTCCCCAAAAATCTTCAAAAAAACTTTCCTTCCCCCATCCTTTACTTCTCAAAAATCGCCAAATTTGAGAAGTAAAATCCTAATACTTCTCAAAAATCGCGTTTTTTGAGAAGTATTAGCCCCTCCCTACGCCTTTTTCCCATTTTTTTGCGTATCTTTGCCGAGAAATGACAAATATGAGTAACTATCAAATCCCACAACTGCCGCTTTCGTACGATTTAGAAACCAAGGCTATACTAAAACAACTCAATCAAGCGAACCGCCGATTGGCTGAGTTGAAAGGTGTTGCCTTGACCATACCTAATGAAAACATCCTGATTAGCACCCTGACTCTGCAGGAGGCTAAAGACAGTTCGGCCGTAGAAAATATCGTTACAACTCAGGACGATCTTTATCAAGGGGCAGCAGAATCCCCCTCGGATTTCATTGCAAATGCAGCCACTAAGGAAGTACTGAACTATAGAGAAGCGCTCCAGCATGGCTTTTATCTTGTTAAGAATAAGGGAGTAATGAGTTCCTCGGTTATCAAAGAAATCCAAAAAGTTTTGGAGCACAATTCTGCTGGGTTCAGAAGCGTGCCGGGTACTGCACTCAAGCGTTCAGACGGGAAGACCGTATATACTCCGCCCCAAGACAAACAGACCATTCTGAGATTGATGGACAATCTGGAACAATTCATCAACGACGATCGTATGTCTGACTTAGACCCTCTTATAAAACTTGCTATAATCCACCATCAGTTTGAAAGCATCCATCCTTTCTACGACGGAAACGGAAGAACCGGTCGAATCATTTGTGTACTGTATCTTGTGTTAACCGGATGTCTCGATCTGCCTATTTTATACTTAAGCCGATATATCACTCACAATAAAGGTGAATACTACCATTTGATTCAGGCTATCAGAGATAAAAACGATGATAACGCCGCCGAATGGGAAGCCTGGATTCTTTTCATTCTGAAAGGAATAGAGGAAACGGCGATAGAAACGACGCGACTTGTAAAGGGTATCTCTAAATTGATGGCTGAATTCAAAAGCAAACTTCGCTCAAAATTCGGCAAACAGTATCGCCATGAACTTCTTAACAACCTTTTCTTTCATCCCTACACTAAGGTTGAGTTCTTGGAGAAAGAACTGGTCGTAAGCCGCCCGACTGCCACACGCTATCTTAATGGATTGGTTGAAACCGGATTGATTGAAAAAATCAAGAGTGGCAGAACGCACTATTATATGAATCTGCCGTTGATTGACTTATTCCTCAGCGTTTCCGATTCAGAACCAAGCAACACGATCCCGCCCATAGAATCCGTTTCGGAAATCATTTAATACTTCTCAAAAATCGCCAAATTTGAGAAGTAAAATCCTAATACTTCTCAAAAATCGCGTTTTTTGAGAAGTATTAGCCCCTCCCTACGCCTTTTTCCCATTTTTTTGCGTATCTTTGCCCCGTTATGAAGAGAGTCAGGGCCTCGATTGTTACCTTCCGGACCGACGTCGACGAGTTGCGCCGATGTCTCGACTCCCTGCGCGCCGGCGGAATCAACCATATCACCGTTGTCGACAACTCGCCGACCGACTCATTGCGCACTTTTTGCGCCGGGGAGCCAGCGGTCGAATATATCTTTATGAATCAAAATCTCGGCTACGGCGCCGCCCACAACGTTGCCCTCCGCCGCTCGCTCGAAGACCCCGACGTTGACTACCACCTCGTAATCAATAGCGATGTCTACTTCCCTGCCGACGTGATTCCGCTGATTGTCAGCCATATGGACGCCAACCCCGACATCGGCCAACTGATTCCCCATACGGTCTATCCCTCGGGCCGTGAGCAAGCCGTGGTCCGCCTCCTGCCCCGCCCCGTCGACCTCTTTGCCCGCCGCTTCCTTCCGGCCGCGATTGTCCGCCGGCTCAACCGACGCTACCTGCTCGAATTCTGGGACCACGAGACCGAGGCAAACGTGCCCTACCATCAGGGCAGTTTCATGTTCCTGCGCACCGACGCCCTGCGTCGCGCCGGGCTTTTCGACGAGCGCTTCTTCATGTATCCCGAAGACATCGACCTCACCCGACGAATCCACCGCCATTACCGCACGGTCTTCTGGCCCGGCGCAACGATTGTCCACGCCCATCGCGCCGCCAGTTACAAGTCGGGACGGATGCTCCGAATCCACCTGGTAAACATGGTCCGCTACTTCAATAAGTGGGGTTGGTTCTTCGACAGCGAGCGACGCGACTTCAACCGGCGCCTTTTAAAGGAGTTGACGCAATAAAAGGCCCCCGCGCTCCGTTATGGAGTTACAATGAAACGCATATTCTATATTCTACTTCCGATATTGTCGCTCTTCGCCCTCGGTTCATGCATCGAGGACGGATTTGACACACGCCCCTCGGCCCAGCCCACTTTTTCGGTCGAAGAACTCGACATGGGCGTGCAGTTCACCGAAAACCCTTCGCCGACGGCCCTCCTGATGGTCTATAACCGCAACTCCAAGCAGATAAACCTCTCCGACATCCGCCTGCGCGAAGGTCAATACTTCCGCATAAACGTTGACGGTCAGAGCGGCCGTGAATTTTCCGACGTAGAAATTCGCCCCAACGACTCAATCTACGTCTTCGTTGAGTGCACACTCCCCCCCACTCCTTCGGCCGCCCCGGAGGAGATGGTCGACTATATCGACATACAGACCAACGGAGTGACCCGCTCAGTCCCAATCAAGGCCCTGGCCCAGAACGTTGAGCGCCATCGCGACGAAACAATCACGGAATCAACCACTTGGACCGCCGAAGTGCCCCACGTGATTTTCGACACCCTACGCGTGGCCCCGGGTGCAACCCTGACCCTTGAGCCGGGCGTCAACCTCCTGTTTCACGACAAGTCGGCCCTGCGCGTCGACGGCACCCTCCTGAGCCTCGGAACGGCCGAACAGCCCGTGCGATTCACCGGCGACCGAACCGGCAACGTGGTTGCCGACATCAGTTATGACGTAATGTCCAACCAGTGGCACGGCGTAATCTTCGGCCGCGGCTCGACCGGCAACCGCCTGACCCATACGGAGATTCTCAACACCTGTGCCGGCCTCGCACTCGACTCGCTCGTCGACCTGACGATGATCAACTCCCGCATCTACAATTCCGGCACAACCCTGATTGCGGCCCGCGGAGGTTCGAAAATCCTCGCCCTCGGCTGCGAACTCTCCAATGCCGCCTCGGCCCTCCTTCTGGCCGAAGGGGGCGACTTCCGATTCTATCGCTCAACCCTGGCCAACTGGTATCTCTTCAAGTGGCCCGACATGGCCATCGTCGAGTTCCTCGACGCCCCGCAGACCCACGCCGAGTTTGTCAACTCCGTAATCTACGGCCGCGACTCAGCCCTCAACGACTACTCCGAAAAGCCCGAGGAGGCCGACATTTGGTTCCGACGCGTCTGCTTCGCCGTGGCCGGCAAAGACGATGCCCGCTTCATCAACTGCCTTTGGGAGACCGACCCCCTGCTCCAATATGACCTCAAGGAATATACCTTCACCTATCTCCCCTTGCCCGAAACCCCGATTCTCAACGCCGCCTTCGCCGAACTCGATCCCGAAGAACTCCCCGCGCTCGACCGCCACGGCCGACCCCGAGGCCTTACCCTCGGCGCCTACGGCCCCGGGCCGATAGAAGAAGTCCCCGCGCAATAAGCATTATCCCGGTGAACCTTTCCCCCTCCCCCGGCGTTATAGAGATGAAAGCAAAAGATATTTCTCTCTAATACTTAAACTCCGAGGGGAGCCGGCGGTCAGCCGGAGATTGAAATTTCCGTTGCGGGCCGCCCGGCCTCAACGTTGCGTCTGAAACCGACGTATCAGCAATCGCCTCAAAGCCCGCAACGGGCAGTTCTCCTCAAAAAAGCAATACAAAATAATCTTTACTTACTAATCACTGACCCGGGGCGGACTTCCGCCCCGCTTTTTTTGCAGGTTTGGAAACTTTTGCGTAAATTTGAGGCCTAAATCAGTAAATCATTATCATTCTTATGATGAACCGGACTGTTGAAACCCCGTCGGGCCACACCCCCGAGGAGGAGCGCGTGATTGAGGAGGCATTTCAGGATGTCCTCCAGGGTTATCTTAACTCTAACCACCGCAAAAAAGTGGAAATCATTGAACGCGCATATCGTTTTGCAAAAAATGCCCATAAGGGCGTGCGTCGCCGCTCCGGCGAGCCATATATCCTTCATCCTATTGCAGTTGCGCGCATCGCCTCCCAAGAAATTGGCCTCGGCTCTACGAGCATCTGCGCCGCCCTGCTCCATGACGTAGTTGAAGATACCGACTACACCGTCGAGGATATCCGCGCCCAATTTGGCGACAAGATTGCCCAACTGGTCGAAGGACTCACGAAGATTTCCGGCGGCATTTTCGGCGAACACGCATCCGCCCAGGCCGAAAACTTCCGCAAACTCCTGCTGACGATGAACGACGATATACGCGTCGTACTCATCAAGATGGCCGACCGACTCCACAATATGCGCACCCTCGGCTCGATGGCCCCCAACAAGCAGTATAAAATCGCCGGCGAAACGCTCTATATCTACGCCCCCCTGGCCCATCGCCTCGGCCTCTTCGCAATCAAGACCGAACTCGAAGACCTCAGTTTCAAGTATGAACACCCCGGGGCCTACAAGGAGATTGCCGACAAAATCGAAGCCACCGAGCGCGAGCGCCGCATGGTCTACAAGGATTTTGCCGGACCCATAGAGCAGAAACTCCGCGAAATGGGCATCACCTTCGACGCCAAATATCGCCTCAAGAGCATCTACTCCATCTGGCGAAAGATGGAAAACAAAAAAATCCCCTTCGAGGAGGTCTACGACCTTTATGCGATGCGCATAATCTTTGACTGTCCCGACCCCGCCCTCGAAAAGGAACTCAGTTGGCGCATTTATTCGGCAATCACCGATATTTACAAACTCCATCCGGACCGCACCCGCGACTGGATTTCCGTCCCCAAGGCCAACGGCTATCAGGCTCTGCACCTGACCGTTATGGGCCATGACGGCAATTGGGTCGAGATTCAGATTCGCTCCCGCCGTATGGACGACATCGCCGAGCGCGGGTTTGCCGCCCACTGGAAATACAAAGACGGCGAAAGCGACGAAGAGCGCGAACTGACCCTCTGGATTCAGACCATCAAGGATATTCTCGAAAGCCCCGAACCGAACGCTATCGACTTCCTCGACACTCTGAAACTCAACCTCTTTGCGAGCGAAATAGTCGTCTTTACCCCTAAGGGCGAGCCGATTACGCTCCCGGCCAATGCCACGGTCCTCGACCTCGCCTTCTCGCTCCATACCGAACTGGGCCTCCACTGCATCGCCGGCAAGGTCAACCATAAACTCGTCCCGCTCAACTCCAAACTCCAGAGCGGCGACCAGGTTGAAATCATCACTTCCGACTCCCAGTCGCCCCAGCCCGAATGGCTCAACTTCCTGGCCACCGCCCGAGCCCGAACCCGCCTGCGTCAGGCCCTGCGACGCTATCATCAGCCCCTGATTGAGCAGGGACGCGCCCAAATGGACCGGGCCCTGAAAGACGCCGGAATGGAGAACTCAAACGAGTTGCTCACCAAGATGATGGGCTACTACCATGTCTCCTCCCGCGACGATATCTACATGGGCATTGCCCGGGGCGAAATAAACCCCGTCGACTCCATTGCCGCCTTCTCTAAAAAGAAATCGCAGGGGGGCGCATCGGCCATGTTCAAAAAGTACCTTATCGACCCATTCATGCCCGCCAAGAAGAGCCCCTCGCCCAAGGACCGCTGGCAGGCCGACGAAGACGAGGACCTCGTAATCCCCTCGAATATCAACATGAAGGAGACCTACGTGCTCCTCGACGACGATAAGACCCGCAACTACGTGACGGCCGACTGCTGCTCGCCCCTGCCCGGCGACGACGTCATGGGATTCCTCGAAGATAACGGCACCGTGACGGTCCATTCGCTGACCTGCCCGCGTGCCGCCGTGCTCAAGGCAACCTATGGAGGCCGAATCCTCGCAACCCGCTGGGGCCGCACCTCCGGAGTGCCCAAATTTATGGCCACGGTACGCATGGAGGGCATTGACCGCCGCGGTATTCTTCAGGAAATCACCGCCAAGGTCAGCAAAGCCCCCGGAATCGACATTCGCAGTTTCAATATCGAGGCAACCGACGAGGTCTTCACCGGACGTCTCGACGTGAAGGTAATCGACGCCGACGCCGTCGACGAACTCTGCCGTATGCTCAAGGAAGTTGACGGCTTAACCTCCGCTTCGCGCATATGATCAAGAAATTCAAGTATTGGCCCCAGGTAGGGATTTTCCTACTGGCCACTCTCGTAATCGTTTGGTTGATGCCCCGAACCTCAACCTCCACCTATATCTATGAGGTCAACCGCCCCTGGAACTACAAACTGCTGACCGCCCCGTTTGACATCCCCGTTCATCTGGACTCGCTGAGCGTCAAGTCGGCCTGCGACAGCATCGACCGGACGTTTGTCCCCGTGTTCCGCCGCAACCAGAACGTCGACAATCAGGTGCGCCTGCGCGCCTCGCAAGCCCTGGCCGGCGTCAACGGCGTCAGCGCCCAGACCCGCTACCGAATCGAGCAGAAACTCCGCGAGGTCTATCAGTCAGGGCTCGTCGACGAAGCCGTCTATACCGATATTATCACCGGACGGATGCCAACCATCCGCCTGGCCTCCGACAATACCCTGACCTCCCGCCCCTCCTCCGGCCTTCGCTCACCCCTGAAGGCCTACGAATGGCTCAAGGAGCAACTCCCCGGCGACGAAAACCATTATGCCATCGAGCAGTCGAAACTCGCCGGCATGTTGACCCCAAACGTCGTAATCGACAAGGAGACATCCGAGCGGATGCGCCGTGACCTCTATCGCAAGGCCTCGGCCCCTATCGGCGTGATTCAGCAGGGCGAGCGCATAATTGACCGAGGCGACATAGTGACGATGCAACTCTTCACGGTCCTGCGCACCTACGAGCAGATGCAGGCCGAGCGAGGCAACGGCGATAACGGAAACTCGCTCTACGTCTGGCTCGCCAAGTTCCTCTACGTGGGCCTCCTCTTTGTCTGCTTCTGCAGGTATCTCTACGGCTTCCGACGCCGCTATTTCAATGACCCGAAGGTCTGCCTCTTCCTGGTGCTCAACGTTGCGGGCTTCAGCCTCTTCGCCTTCCTCATAGGGACGATGTTCACCTCCGGCCTCTACGTAGTGCCCTTCGTGATGGTCCCAATTATGGTCCTGGTGTTCCTCGACGCCCGCACCGCCCTGTTCACTCATCTGGTGACCGTCATGACCTGTGCCGTCATCGCCTCCTTCCCCCTGGAGTTCATCTTCATGCAGTTTGCGGCGGGAGTCACGGCCATCACCTCGCTGCGCGAAATGTCGCGCCGCTCCCAGTTGCTCCGCACTGCCGTCCTCGTCTTTTTCGTCTACGCAATCGCCTATACGGTTATTAACGTCATGATGACCGGCTCGTTTGCCTCCCTGACCGGACGCGTCTTCGGCTTCTGCGCAATTAACGCCGTATTCATCAGTTTCGCCTACGTCCTGATTTTCGTCTTCGAGCGTATGTTCGGATTCACTTCGCTCGTGGCCCTCGTGGAACTCAGCGATATCAACCATCCCGTTCTGCGCGAACTCTCGCGCGAATGTCCCGGCACTTTCCAGCACTCCATGGCCGTCAGCAACCTCGCCTCCGAAGCCGCCGCAAAGGTCGGCGCCAACGTCCAGTTGGTCCGCGCCGGAGCCCTCTATCACGACATTGGCAAAATTCAGAATCCCGCCTTCTTCACCGAAAATCAGCATGGCGTGAACCCCCACGACGCCCTCGAACCCGAACAGAGCGCACGCATAATCCTCAGCCATGTGACCGACGGGGTTAAACGCGCCGAAAAGGCTAAACTCCCCGCCGTAATCAAGCGATTTATCCTCGAACACCATGGCCGCGGAACCGCCCGCTACTTCTTCATTATGTGGCAGAAAGCCCATCCCGGCGAAACCCCCGACCCCGAACTTTTCACCTATCCCGGGCCGAACCCGCGGAGCGTCGAAACCTCCATACTGATGATGGCCGACGCCGTCGAGGCCGCCTCGCGCTCGCTCAAGGAGTATACCCCCGAGGCGATTGCCCAACTCGTTGACCGTATTATCGATACGCAGATTGCCGAGGGGCTCCATAGCGAGTCGCCCCTCTCGTTCCGCGACGTCGCCGTAATTAAGGACACGTTTATTCAGCGTCTGCGCACTATCTACCATTCCCGAGTGGCTTATCCCGACAAGAAATGACCAATCAACGACTCACCCCCGACCTGCTCGCCGACCCCTCGCTCTGGACCCTCCGCGTACGCATTGCCCCCGGCTCCCTTTCGGCCCTGCTCGTCGGCCCCGAGGGTGCCGACCGCCGCGTTATCGGCCTCTCCGAGCCGTTGACCGACCCCTCGCTCCCTACCCTCGAAAACGCTATCTACGATAATCCGCTGCTCCTCTCCGACTTTGCCGCCGTCAACGTGGTAATCTCTACGAACCAACTGGCCCTCTTCCCCCCCGAAGTTGACGACAATCAGGCCGTTAGCATCGCCGAAGATATTCTCCTCCCCGACTCCGAAGCCGCCCGCGCTCCCCTCTTTATGGAGATTCCGCGCTATCGCCTCCTCGCCCTCATCGACGCCGATACGCTCAATTTCCTTAAGCGTACCTTCCCCGACGCCAAGTTTCAAATCTCCCTCGGAGTCTTCGCCAATACCCTCGGCAACTTCCGCCCGGCCGACAACCGCGCCCTCCTTGCCGTCGGCGAGCCCGGCGCCCTCTCAGTCTGCGCCTATTCGCCCGAGGGCCAACTGACCTTCGCCAACCGCTTTGAGGTCACCGGCCCGGAAGATTGCGCCTACTATCTCCTGGCCGTAGCCGGACGTCTGGCCGACACGATGACCCTCGGCGGCGACCACGACCTCCGCAACCTCACTATCGACCGGATTCACCGCGCCGAACCCGACGCGCAGGTGATTCCCCTCTCGCTCCCCGCCCCGCTCCTCAATCTCCTCCGCCAAGCACCCGATTTACCCCTTGAACTATTCCTCGCCGAACCCTTATGAGAATTATACGTGGAAAATACGGCCGACGTCGATTCGACGTCCCTACGAACATAACCGCCCGCCCCACCACTGACTTTGCGCGCGAAAACATTTTCAACGTCCTCGAAAACCTTATGGACTTCGAGGGCGCCGACTGCATCGACCTATTTGCCGGCACCGGCGCCATAAGCCTCGAAATGGTCAGCCGCGGCGCAGCCTCGGTCATCGCCGTCGAGAAAGCCCCGGTCCAGGCCCGTTTTATTGACAAAATCCGCCAGCAACTCAACTGCTCGGAGTTGCGCCTGGTGCGCGGCGACGCCCTGAAATTTATCGTCTCGCCCGGCCCCGTAGCCGACCTGATTTTTGCCGACCCCCCTTATAATATGGAGAATTTCGACGATGTCCTCCCCGCTATCCTCGACTCTCCGCGCTGCGGCGAGGAGACCCTCGTGGTCCTCGAACACGGTAAGACGCGCGACTATTCGTCGAACCCCGCCTTTATTGAGCATCGCGCCTACGGCTCGGTCAATTTCTCCCTCTTTCGTAAGGCCGGAGCGCTATGAAGATTCTGATTGTCAGCAAGTTCTTCTATCCCCGGGGCGGGGCCGACCTCGTAGCGATTACCACGCGCGAACTCCTCATGCGCGCCGGCCATGAGGTTCAGGTGTTTGCCATGGAGTATCCCGAAAATATCCCCCTCCTGGAGTCAAACACTTGGCCTAAAGAGATTAAGTTCAACGGCCCCTTCGGGATGAAGGTCAAAGCCTTCGGCCGACTGATGGGCTTCGGCGACGTCCGCACCTCCTATCGCCGCGTCCTTAAGGATTTCCGCCCCGACGTGGTCCATTTCCATAATATCCACTCCTACCTGTCGCCCGCGGTCGTCACTATGGCCCGACGCTTCGGCGCCCGCACGGTCTGGACCCTCCATGACTTCAAGATTATCTGTCCGGCCTACATCCTGCGCCGCCCCGACGGCACGATTTGCACCGACTGCGTCGACGGCAAATGCAACATCCTGAAATATAACTGCCAGAAGGGTAGCCGCCTGGAGTCCGTAATGGCCCGCCTGGAGTCTATGCGCTGGAATCGCTCGAAACTCGACCGCGCAACCGACTGCTTCATCGCCCCCTCGCATTTTATGAAGGAGATGATGGTGCGCGGAGGCTTTAACCCCGCGAAAATCGTGGTGTTGCCTAACTTTATCGACCCCTCGAAACTCCGCGCGCTCGAGGAGGCCAAACGCCGCCCGGGCCCGCAGGAAAAGTACTTCTGTTACGTCGGACGCCTATCGCGCGAAAAGGGCCTCCCGACGCTGATTCAGGCCGCCGTGCGCTCGGGGGTGCGCCTGGTTGTCGGTGGCGACGGACCCCTGCGCAACGAACTGCAGACAATGGCCCACGGCTCGGCAATCGAATTCCTCGGACGCATTGACCGCGAGGAAGTTGCAGCCCTCCTATCCCGCGCCGCCGCGAGCGTGATTCCGAGCGAATGGTACGAAAACAACCCTCTGTCGGTAATCGAAAGCCTCTGTGCCGGAACCCCCGTAATCGGCGCCGATATGGGCGGCATCCCCGAACTCATAACCCCCGGAGTCAACGGCGAACACTTCCCCGCCGGCTCCGTCAATACCCTCGCCGCCAAACTCGCCACTTTCGACCCCGCCCGCTATGACCGCGAGGCTATCGCCGCCCGGGCCTTCCAAGAATTTTCGCCCGAGGCCCACCTGCGCCAACTCCTCAAAATCTACCGCAATGACCTCTAACCCCCAAAATATGGACGGGGCGTTCGCCGAACGCCCCAACAGCGACCAACACACCGACCCCAAAACGCCGAAAATCGTAGTAACCGGAACGCGCGGAATCCCCGAAATTCAAGGCGGAGTCGAAACCCACTGTCAGGAACTCTTCCCCCTGATTGCCGCCCAAGGCTTCGACGTAACCGTCTGCCGACGCCGATGCTACGCCCCCGACTCCCTGACCGAATATAAAGGCGTGCACCTCAAGGACCTCTACGCCCCGCGCAAAAAGTCGCTCGAAGCAATCGTCTCAACCTTTCTCGGCGTAATCTACGCCAAGCGCGCCGGAGCCGACATTGTCCATATCCACGCCGTCGGGCCCTCAATCGTAATCCCCCTGGCCAAACTCCTCGGCCTGAAAGTCGTCATGACCCACCACGGATTCGACTACGAACGCCAAAAATGGGGCGGACTCGCCCGCCGCATAATCAAAATGGGCGAAAAGATGGCCGGACGATTCGCCGACCGCATCATCGTAATCTCCCAACCCATTGCCGACCGCATGGCGAGCGAATACAGTCGCTCTGACGCCTCCCTAATCTACAATGGCGTACCCGACGCCACCCCCTCGCCGCGAACCGACTACATCGAATCTCTCGGCCTCCAAAAGGGCAAATATGTACTCGCCCTCGGGCGCCTCGTCCCCGAAAAGAACTTCCACCAACTCGTCGACGCCTTCAATGTCGACGGCTACAAACTCGTCATTGCCGGCGACGCCGACCACCCCGGCGAATACTCCGAAGGGCTCAAACGTCAGGCCGCCAAAGCCGGAGCCGTGATGCCCGGATTTGTCCGCGGCGAGCAACTCAACCAACTCCTCACAAACGCCGCCCTCTTTGTCCTCCCCTCCTCTCACGAAGGTCTGCCCATAACCCTCCTTGAAGCAATGAGTTACGGCCGCGACGTACTCGTCAGCGACATCCCCGCCAACCGCCTTCCCCAACTTCGTCCCGACGACTTCTTCCCCGTCAACGACACCCAAGCCCTCGCCCAAGCCCTCAAAAAGAAACTCGCCGCCCCCCAACCCTCGCGCCCCTACGACCTCTCCCCCTACCGCTGGCCTCAAATCGCCGCCCAAACCGCCCGCCTCTACCAATCCCTCTAACCTCCTTAATTTCACGAACATAAAAAAGTAACCTTCGCGGGGAATGCCATATCGCATCAAGGTTCCGGTTTCCACACCCGCAAGGTAGGGAGGTGGCGATTTCCAAGCGCCACCATCGCGGCGACAAAAAAGAGGGACGTGACTCACCGGGAGGTACGGCGCTCCGTCGCCGTACCAAATGAGTCGCGATTATGGTGCAGCGGCGGAGCGCTGCACCTCCCGGGATTGGCAGTAACCCCATAAGTTACTTTCGGTCAACCCTTTGGTCCGTTTGGGGACAAACGGACCTCCCCACGTCGAGGCCAGGCTTGAATCAGTCGACCGGGTTGGTGACGACTATCGGGAGGTTGAGGACCTGGAGTTGGGGGTCAAGGGTCTGGGCTTTCTGGAGCCACTTACGGAAGTCGTCGAGCGGGAGTTCTCGCAGTGCCTGCTCCTCGCGCGGCGAGCGGTCGACCGGCTTGATGTACTCGTTGGGCGAGAAGACTACGTAGACGGTATTGTGCTCGGTGCCGTCGGCCGTCATCACATACTGCTCACTGTCGCCCTCGGTGCTCGCGAAGAAGATATACTGCCGGTCGGCCTCAACGGGCGTCGACGTCTTCTTCTCGCCGAAGAAGGGGAGCATACGGTATACAACATGGCTCGCATCCTCCAGATAAACAGTCAAATAGCCATCAACAGGCGACGCAAACGAGAGAAACAGTTTGTCGCCCGAAAGAAACGAACTGCTCTCGGCGTCGGCCGACGTCCGGTTCCGCAGCAGATGAACGTCGAGGTCGGCGCGAGCCTGACTGAGGGCGCGGGCTTTGCCCTTGACGCGACAGGAAATCACTATGTCGTCGTTTTCGAGGCGAATAGAAAACTCCGGGGAGCCGATGGTCTCGACCCATTCGCCCCTGACAAGCGACGACGCCGACATATAGAAATCGTCGCTCTCGCTGCCGCCCGACTGGTTGACGGTTGTCTGCGTGGTCAGGCTCGTTGCCGTGCCAAACTCGCGGGCAATCGCGCCGATACGCGCTCTTTCGAGGGCTATCTGCTCGGCCTGATTGCGCGAAATATGGCGCGGAACGTAGTAGGTATACTCCCCCTCGACGGTCTTCTCATCTTTGGCCGACGCCGAGGCGGCTCCAAGCAACAGAGCCGCCCCGAAGGCAATCAGTCCTCTTCTCATCAATAGTCCGAACCGGTATATGTGAACGTAATAGTCTGAATCAACGGGTCAGGCGTTCCCGGAACCGACGTTTTGAGTTGAACCCCATATTTATCATAGATGTCCCATTCATGGTCATAATCCATGTAGAACACGGTATGCAGGTCAAATGAGAGCCGGTAAGTATGACCCGCCTCCATCTTAGGTTCATAATAACCATATGACGTCCGTACTACGAGCCGGCGGGTCTCATTATCTTTCAATTCTTCGTTGTTATAATCACGTTCATAGAAATAGATATCATCAACGGTGATATAATCCCCGGACGTAATGTCATAAAGGCTTGCATTTTCGATATAGAAAGTCGGCACCCACTTCGGGTTCTTCTCACCTGATAAAGTCACCCAAAAATTAAGTTCGCGATAACGATCGCAATCATATTTATAGGTCAAGGTGGGGACCGGAAGGCTTTGAGGGATTTCTTCCGTAATAGGGTCCCGGTCACAAGCCGTCAGCGCGAGCAGCCCAAACAGGCCGGGCAAGAGATATTTCAAGAATTTCATTTGATATATTTCCAATTTAAAGTCAAACATTTAGAAGCGATAACCAACCTGGGCGCCCAAGAGATTATGGCCCGCACCGACAACCGAATAGTCGAAAATAAGGCCGCCATAAAGATGGTTAGTGAAGTTCAAACCAACCTTGAACGAGAGCGGAAGCCAACCCCAGGTATGGTCTATCTTGTAAACTCCGGGCTCAGTCGCCTCCTGATAACCATAAGCATCATTAACAATATCGATATTATGTTGTTTTTTATGCGTAATGGCGCGATAATAGCCCGCACCGGCCGACGCATAGAGGCTCATGTTCTTGAAGAGTTCCGGCGAAGTGAAACGCAACGCCAAACCGCCGCCAACCGAGAGGTTTTCAAACGACTTCTGAATCAATCCCTGAAGCCCTACGTTCACGTCCAAGGCCAGAAAACGACCAAGGCGGATGCGCGGACCCAGGTCAAGTTTAAACGCGCTGCACGTAAGCGGCTGAATCTCTACGGACGAGCCGGTCCACGTAACCTCGTTGACATTCGTGTAGCCTACGCAGCCGCCATAGGAGAGTTCCATAAAGAAACCCGTGCGGTTTGCGTTTTGGGCGCACGCCCCTATCGAAGCGCACGCCAAGAGCAGTAGAAAAAGTAGTTTTTTCATTATGTGATGAATTTAGTTTAATCGTTGAGTTTCCAGTTGTCCCACTCGGAAGAGGCGGCAGGCGAAGTCAGCACCGTCGGCGTCTGCTCCTTGCGATTGATGATGGTAGAGTTGAGGCTCACGTTCTTGCTCAGATAATCCTTGAGGTCAATGAGCGAGACGTTGCCCTTGGTCTCCTGCAGATGCTTGAGCAGATAGTAGGTGAAGAGGCCGTGGCTCTTCTCGGTGTAGGGCATGGCGGTCTGGTCCTCGCTCGTGGCGCTGAAAACCACCAGTTTGCCCGTCAGGCCCTGTTTTTTAGGCACACGGGCGATGCCGCGGGCCGCAACGACCATCGAGCCGTCGCGAGTAGCCCCGCTGAAGCAGGCGTCGAGAAAAACCGTGGCCGACCGGATGTTCATGCTCCCGAGGTCGCCGTAGATCGACGCCAAGGGGACGCAAACATCCTTATTGATGCGCCCGGCGTCAACTGGCACTAGATAAGGGTCAAGCGTAGCGTCGTCAGGCGCGCCATGGCCCGCGTAATAGACAATGACCTTCATGTCGCCACCCATGACGTCGTTGATGAGCCTAAGGTCGGAAAACGCTGCCTTCATCGAGCCGTAGGTGGCGTCATTATACTGCAAGATATTCTTTTCCGGGATTCCGAGCGTGCGCTTGCAGTAGAGTGCAAAGGTGTTGCCGTCGTTGAGCGCAAAGGGCACGTTGGCCAACTTGCCGTAGTTCTCGTTGGCTATGATTACGACAAACGTATTAGGATTGTTCACGCCCGTGAAGGGAATGTCCGTATCGACGTCTGAGGGCTTTATCTCGGCCGGCTTCTGCTCGCCGGAGGCCAACTGAGCGCCGGAGGCATTGCCATATTTGGCGGCAATCTCCTCCTTGCGTTCCCAATATTTCTGAACGGCAAACGGATTGAAGCCATAGCGCGAAGCCGTCTGCTTGTCGACATACGGAGGCAGGTCGGCCAGGTCTGCCAACTGATTGCAGTTGCCGAAGGCGTTTTCGCCTAACTCCTCCAGGCCCTGGTTCAGGCGCGTAAAGGCGAGCAACGTGCAGTCGGCAAACGCCTCCTTGCCTATCTTCTTGAGAGTTATAGGCAGTTCGACCTGCAGCAGCGATTTGCACCCCTTGAAGGCGTCGCGGCCTATGGTGGTCACCCCGTAAGGAATAGTTATGACAGCGAGTTTCTCACAATTACTGAAGGCATTATCGCCAATGGAGACGAGCGACGACGACAAGTCGACCGACTCCAGATTCTTGCAGCCGCGGAAAGCATTATTGCCTATCGTGACGACCGACGACGGCACTACCACAGACGTCACGTTCTTGCAATCGCGAAACGCATTGTCGCCTATCGACGTGATTCCATCGCCTATATGTATTTCCTTGACCATCGAGGGCACGTAAGGCAATTCCTTAGGCAGGTTTTTCATCTCTCCCGTGCCCGTCAGGGTCAGCACCCCCTTAGTGAGGTCCCAGGAAATATCCTTGCCAATCTTGCCCGAAGAGGCAAAAGCAACGGCACAGCCGAACGCAACGGCCAAAACAAGATTAAAAATGCGCTTCATCATGACTTATGCAATAGTGAAAAACGTGAAAAAATTCAATACTGCAAAGTTAGCCATTCCCGCCGTCAAAACCTCGCCTAAAGTGTGAACAATCTTTTCACACTTGCCGGGCAGGGAGGTGGCGATTTCCGAGCGCCACCACACCCCACGAAAAAAATTGGGGAGGTTCGTTTGTCCCCAAACGACCGGGGACGAGAGCCTCCCGGCTCTCGACGAATCGCCGGATTCGTTTTGCTTTTGCCGTGCGTGGCGGCGTTCGGCGAACGCCGCCTCCATATGAAAACAAAAGAAGCGGTTCGGGTCACGGGGACCTGAACCGCTTCGGGGGGGTTATTGCGAATATGAGTATTTTTATTCGGCTGCGGGGGTTTCGTCGGCTGCGGGGGCTTCGGCTACGGGAGCCTCTACGGGAGCCTCAACAACGGGGGAAGCGCTCTTTTTGCGGCTGCGGCGGGTGCGGCTCTTCTTAGCGCCTTCGGCCTTGGCGGCGAGGAGGGCTTCGTTGTAGTCAACGAGTTCAATGAAACACATCTGGGCGTTGTCGCCGAGACGGTTGCCGGTTTTCAGGATGCGGGTGTAACCTCCGGGGCGGTCACCGATCTTCTGGGCTACTTCGCGGAAGAGTTCGCTGACGGCATACTTGTTCTGGAGGTAAGAGAAGACGAGGCGACGGTTGGCCATGGTGTCTTCTTTTGAGCGGTTAATGAGCGGCTCGGCATACATGCGCAGCGCCTTGGCTTTGGCCAGGGTGGTAGTGATGCGCTTGTGCATGATCAGCGAGATGGTCATGTTGGCCAGGAGGGCGTCGCGGTGAGCCTTTTTGCGGCCAAGGTGATTGAATTTCTTATTGTGTCTCATCTTGTTTGTTTACTCTTTATCTAATTTATACTTGGCGGTGTCCATTCCGAAGTAGAGGTTGAGTCGGGCGAGGAGGTCGTCGAGTTCGGTGAGCGACTTGCGGCCGAAGTTGCGGAACTTCAGCAGGTCGTTTTTCTGGAACTTAACGAGGTCGCCAAGGGTCTCGACTTCGGCGCTCTTGAGGCAGTTGAGTGCGCGAACGCTCAGGCCTTGGTCCACGAGTTTGGACTTGAGCAACTGATGGCATCTGCCTTTGGGCGTGAAGACGAACTGTGTTTCGTTCTCGGCGTTTTTCG
>CAYUGU010000042.1:0-17614 GCA_964444345.1 uncultured Bacteroides sp. | reverse complement strand
AGAGCGCGCTGCTCGAAGCCATGCAGGAACGCCAGGTAACCATTGGCGACAACACTTTTAAACTCGACGAGCCCTTCCTCGTGATGGCCACTCAGAACCCTATTGAACAGGAAGGTACCTATCCCCTGCCCGAAGCTCAGGTTGACCGTTTCCTCCTGAAGGTCGTTATCGGCTATCCTACCCGCGAAGACGAGCGCCTGATTATTCGCCAGAATATTGCCCCGGTGAAGACCGAGGTTCGTCCGCTCGTCAAGCCCGAAGAAGTTCTTGAGGCCCAGAAGGTCGTTTCGCAAATCTATCTTGACGAAAAAATCGAACGCTATATCGTCGATATTGTATTCGCTACCCGTATGCCTGCCGAATATGGCATGGAGGACCTTACCGGAGTGATTGCCTTCGGTGCATCGCCCCGTGCGTCTATCGCCCTGGCAAAAGCCGCCCGCGCCTACGCCTTCCTCCAGCATCGCGGCTTCGTGGTGCCCGAAGATGTCCGCGCCGTATGCCACGACGTGCTCCGCCACCGCATCGGCCTGACCTATGAGGCTGAGGCCAACAATATCACTACCGACGAAATCGTTTCCAATATTCTTGACCGCGTACAGGTTCCCTAAATCTCCCGCTGATATATGGACGCAAATGAACTCCTGAAGAAGGTCCGCAAAATTGAAATCAAGACCAAGGGACTTTCCCGCAATATCTTTGCGGGCGAGTATCACTCGGCCTTCAAGGGGCGCGGCATGACGTTCAGCGAGGTGCGCGAATATCAGTATGGCGACGACATTCGCGACATTGACTGGAATGTGACCGCGCGCCATAATCATCCCTATGTCAAGGTCTACGAGGAAGAGCGCGAACTGACGGTGATGCTCCTTGTCGACGTCTCCGGCTCGCGCCTTTTCGGCGCCGAGGGTGTTGAAAAACGCGAAATGATTGCCGAAATAGCCGCAACACTCGCGTTCTCGGCCTCGCAGAATAACGATAAAATCGGATGTGTATTCTTCTCCTCCAAGGTCGAGAAGTTTATTCCGCCGAAAAAGGGTATGCGCCATATCCTTTATATAATACGCGAACTTCTTGACTTTCGCCCTCAGGAGGTCGGAACGGATATCGGGGCTGCCCTGAGATTCCTTACCGACGCTCTCAAAAAGCGGTGTACAACCTTCGTCCTCAGTGACTTTATTGACAATCAGGACTATTATCAACCGCTCTCGATTGCCTCGCGCAAACATGACGTCAGCGCCGTTCAGGTCTATGACAAGCGCGACTCCGAGATTCCCAATGTCGGGCTCCTCTGCGTGCGCGACCTTGAGAACGGAGGCGAATGTTGGATCGATACGTCGTCGAAGCGCGTTCGGAATACCTACGGAAAATGGTGGTATGAGCGCCAATTGAAGATGACCGAAATCCTCAATCGCTGTCAGGTCGACTTCGTTTCCGTTTCGACCGACGATGACTATGTGAAAGCCCTGATGGGTATGTTTAAAAGACGTGGCGTAAAATAAATGTGTCAAATGTTTAAATTCGTTCAAAAGACTCTTTGCTGCGGGCTGATGCTTCTCTCCGCGTTGGCCGCCCCGGCTTTGGCCTCTGCTCAGGTTAAGGTGACGGCGACTTTGGACTCTGTCGACGTTCTGCAGGGGACGCTGCGTCGGGTTGACGTTGAAGTCGTTCAGCCCGCGTCGGCCTCGCTCCGTTGGCTGACCGATCGCGCCGAGGGCGACCGCTCGCAGGCTCCCGTAGAACTGATTCCGGGCGTCGAGGTCAACTCAGCCTCGCCGGTCGATACCGTCGACCTCGGTTCCGGACGCCTTCAACTGAATCGCACGCTCCTGATTCAGCCCTGGGATAGCGGCGAGTTCGTTATTCCCGGAATTGCCCTCGTGGCCGGAACCGATACGTTCCGCTCCTCGCAGTTGGCAATCAAGGTTTATACCGCCGATGTCGATACGATGACCACCATTCACTCCTGGGGTCCGGCCGTCAGCCAGCCCCGCGGATTTTTTGACTGGGTGCCCGACTGGATTGCCGACTATTGGTGGGCCTTCCTGATTGCGTTCCTGGCAATTGCTGCCGGCGTCGTTGTCTATATCCTCAAGCGCAAGGGCGGTCTGCGTCAGGCCCTTAAGCCGGCCGAAAAGCCGCTGCCTCCCTACGAAAAGGCTATGCAGGAACTCGACTTGCTCAAGCAGCGTCAACTCTGCGAGAAGGGTCAGGAGAAGACCTATTATACCGAACTTACCGAAATTCTCCGCCAGTATCTCGAAGGTCGCTTCGGAATCAACGCTATGGAGATGACTACTCCGCAAATCAAGCGGGCCGTGCGCGCTACCGTCCCGGCCGATGCCGCTCCCGGGCTTATGAACGAGGTCCTCGAGATGGCCGACTATGTGAAGTTCGCCAAGATGCGCCCGCTTCCTGAAGATAACGTCCGCGCCTTCAATCACGCGATGACTTTTGTGGAAAATACTCGCCCGGCTCCCGATGCTGCCGAGGCCGCTGATGGAAAGGAGGCTAACCGATGATTCAGTTTGCCAATCCTTCGATGCTCTGGCTCCTGTTGCTGCTGATTCCCGTAGTGGCCTGGTATGTCGTACGTCGCCATAAGGAGCCGTCGCTCGGCGTCTCGTCAACCTTCGCTTTCTCGAAGGTCAGCGGCGGCTGGAAGTCGAAACTGCGCCATCTGCTTTTCGCAATGCGCTGTCTTGCCGCCGCCTGCCTGATTGTGGTTCTTGCGCGTCCGCAGACCCACGATTCGTGGAGCCGCACAAACGTTGAGGGCACCGACATTGTCCTTGTGCTCGACATCTCCGGCTCGATGCGTGCCGGCGACCTCGGTAAAGTCAATCGTCTCGAAGCCGCCAAGAAGGTTGCCTCGCAGTTTGTTGCCGGGCGCCAGAACGATAATATGGGCCTCGTGGTCTTTGCCGGCGAGAGTTTCTCGGCTGTCCCCCTGACTTCTGACCGCGCTATGCTCGCCAACTATATCGGCGGAGTGAAGGTGGGCCTGATTTCGTCAGACGGAACGGCCATTGGCGACGGTATCGCCTCGGCTATCAACCGAATCAAGGACGGAAAGGCCGTCAGCAAGAGCATAATCCTGATTACCGACGGCTCGAACAATGCCGGCGTAGTCGCTCCCGAAACGGCTGCCGAAATTGCCAAAGACCTCGGCGTAAAGATTTATACTATCGGAGTGGGCAACACCAACTCGATGGATCAGGCCGTTCCTTATCTTGACGAAAAGGGCAAACTGATTGACTACGCTTTGGTGGCCCCGATTGACTCCAAAGCCCTTCAGAACATCTCTTCGATGACCGGCGGAAAATATTTTGCCGCAACTTCGAGCACTGCCCTCAGCGATATTTTCTCGGAGATTGACTCGCTCGAAAAGACCGAGTTCGACGTGCGCAACTTCTCGCATACCGAGGATGATTATATGCCTTGGGCCTGGCTTGCCTTCGGACTGTTTGCCTTGCAGTTGCTGCTGAAAATAATCGTGGTTCGCTCTATTCCTTAATTGGAGGTAATATGCTATGATAAACTTTGCTAATCCTCAGTATTTCTATCTGCTGATAGCAGTCGCTCTCCTCGGACTGCTCTATATAAATATGCGCTACCGGCGTAAGCGCAACATTGCGCGCTTCGGCAACCCCAAGATTCTTGAGGGGCTGATGCCTGATGTTTCCCGCTATCTGCCCACGGTGAAAATCGTCGTGGCGCTTCTCGCCCTTGTCTCAATGGTCGTTATGTTGGCTCGTCCGCGCACTAAGGGCGTGGCTACCGAGGAGGAGATGGAGGGCATCGAAGTGATGATTGCCGTCGACGTTTCAAACTCGATGCTCGCCTCGTCGACCGATGACCCTCGCGGCGTTTCGCGCCTTAACCGGACCAAGCATGTGCTCAACTCGCTTCTTGGCAAGTTGAACAATGACCGCGTCGGCCTGATAGTCTTTGCGGGCGACGCGTTCACCCAGTTGCCCTTGACCCCCGACTTCGTTTCGGCCAAACTCTATCTGAACGAAATATCCACGGGGATGGTCGAAAACCAGGGCACTTCGATCGGCTCGGCTATCGAGGTTGCGATGAACTCGTTCAGCGGCGCAACCGACGTTGAACGCGCTATAATTGTAATCACCGATGCCGAGGACCAGGAGGGCGACGCCGTTGCTATGGCTCAGGCCGCCCATCAGGAGGGCATAGAGGTCGACGTAATAGGCCTCGGCTCCGGCAAGGGTGCGCAGATTCCGCTCGACAATTCTTATACCAACTGGCTGAAAGATGAAAACGGCCAGGTGGTCACCACATATCTTAATGAGCAACTCGCCCAGGAGATTGCTCATGCAGGCGGTGGCGTATATATAAATGGTGCGTCGGCCTCGGCGCTCAACGACCTCGTCAAGCGTCTTGACGAAATTAAGAAGTCTAACCTCGGAAAGGTCAACTATACGGCCAACGACGAGCAATTTCCCGTCTTTGCGTGGATTGCCCTGCTTCTGGTCCTCGTTGACTGCATCCTCTCAAATAGAAAAATCGGATTCTTGAGAAAATATAATTTCTTTAGCCGTGGCGGAGCCGCCGTAGTGATGTTTCTGCTCGCGTTCGGCGCCTCGGCCCAGTCAATCAAACCTTATGGCAAGCCCGTTGAGGATACCTCCGTGCGCAAGGAACGCAAGTTGATTCGCCGGGGTAACGCCGAGTTTGAAAAAGGCCACTATTCTGAGGCGGAGATTCTCTATCGGCGTGCGCTCAACGAGAACCCTGCCAGTGAGGTCGCTATGTTCAATCAGGCCCTTGCGCAACTTCATCTGGCGGCCGATAATGCCGAAGCCAACGGCGAACTGATGGCCAATGCGGCGTCGGTGATGCAGAAACTGATGACCGAAGGGCAGAACACTCAGGTCGCTGAATGGTCGGCCTATAACCTCGGCAACCTGGCGTTCAATCAGCAGAATCTTCAGGGTGCTCTTCAGGGCTATAAGCAGGCCCTGCGTAAGAACCCGGCCAATGAGTTGGCTCGTGAGAATATGCGTTTTGTCCAGAAGCAAATGCAGAATCAGGGTCAGAACCAAGACCAAAATCAGGATCAGAACCGAGATCAGCAGGACCAGCAGGACCAACAGCAAAATCAAGACCAAAACCAAGACCAAAATCAGAATCAGGACCAAAATAAGGATCAGGATAAGCAAGACCAAAAGCAGGATCAGCAGCAACAGCAGCAGAACATGAGTCAGCAAAACCGCGACCAGATTCTGAACGCCGTTGAGAAGAAGGATGCTGCCGCCCGCGCCCGCGCCGCCCAACAGAACGGCAAGGATCAGCAAGGCGGACAACGCTATCGAGGCCGAAACTGGTAAAGGGAAATTCAAAAAAATACAGAATACAAAATACAAAATAGTAAGGTCCTTAATGAAAGCCCTTCACTAAACATTAAACACTAAACACTCAACATATTAAACACTCAACCCTCAAAAGATGAGCCTTCGACAATTCATTTCATTCTGCACGATGGTTTTTGCCGTTGCAATCGCCGCGGCTCAGACCTCTGTCGAGGTTTCGCTGCCCCGCAATGTGGCGGCGGGCGACCGATTTAGCCTAACCGTGACGGTCAATAACCCCGAAGGACGTGTGGCCGACTTCAAGGCGCCCCAACTCAGCGGGTGTACCTTCCTCGGTGGGCCCGGCGTCAGCACCAGTTCCTATACGAGCATCATCAACGGGCGTATGCAGTCCTCAAAAAGTACCGGCTATACCTTTACCTACGTGGCCGACAAGGAGGGTCCGGTCAAGGTCCCTCAGATTGACGTAAACGTCGACGGCAAAGGGTATTCGACTCGTCCGGGGCAATTCACGGTTATGCCCGCGTCGCAGTCGCGCCAAAATCAGGCTTCTTCCGGCGGTTGGGGTTCGCCCGCTCCTTCGCCCCGACAGGGTGGGGGAGGCTCAAATTCATCTGACTTCCAGGTGGGGGCCAACGACCTCTTTATGCGTGTTGCCCTTTCGAACAATAATGTCTATGAGCAGCAGGCCGTTGAGTGCTCAATTAAACTGTATAGCATTAACGGTCAGGTCAATTCGCTTGCCGCAGCGTCAATTCCTGCCTTCGACGGTTGCCTGATTGAGGTTATAGGAACCCCGACAACCATCGACTGGCATTCGGAAACCGTCAATGGCCGCACTTACTACGTAGCAACCGTCTATCGCGCTCTGCTCTATCCTCAGCGCTCGGGCGATATAACTCTCAGCGGCGGCGAATATAATATTCGCGTCTATCGCCAGATGCTTGTTCAGGACTTTTTCTCGGCCCGTCCCGTAATGCAGGAAAAAGACCTGACGCTCAAGCCGCAGGCAACCACGCTCCACGTTAAGCCGCTCCCCGAGCCCCGGCCGGCCAACTTCTCCGGAGCCGTCGGCCAGTTTAAGGCTTCAAGCCGTCTGGTCGGCAATAACTTCAAGACCAACGAGGCCGGCTCGATGATTTACACCATCGAGGGCACCGGCAACATCAAGTTCCTCACCGAGCCGACAATCGATTTCCCCTCGGAGTTTGAGGTCTATGACCCGCGAGTCGAGACCAACGCCAGGGTTTCGGGCCATAATATGACCGGCACTCAGACAATCGAATACACGTTTGTGCCTCAAAGTGTTGGCACGTTTAATATCGGGGCCCACGACTTCGTGTATTTCGACCCCGCCAAGGGCCAGTATGTGACGCAGTCGGTTCCCGGATTTGAAATCAACGTCGCTAAGGGTGCGGAAGTGGCCGGAACGGCCGTTGCCGCTAAGTCAGACATCCTGGCGAAAAACACTGATATTCACCATATCAAGCCCGGTGCGGACACTCCCGGCTCGCTCCCGACCTATATGGCTTCGAAGGCGTGGTATTGGCTGATTTATCCGCTGCTGATGTTGATTGCCTCGCTGCTTCTCTGGCTCGCCTTCAAGCGGCGCGGAGCCGACATGGCCGAGCGACGCCTGAACCGTGCCGGAAAGGTTGCCCGCAAGCGTCTGGCCGGTGCCGGGAAACTCCTCAAGGCCAAGCAGTTCGAGGCCTTCTATGCCGAACTCCTCCGTGCCCTCCAGACCTATCTCGGCGATAAACTGATGATTCCCGCTTCGCAACTCAACCGCGAGAACATTGTCGACGCCCTGCGCAAGCGCGGAGCCTCGGACGAGACGGTCAATGAGGTCGTAGGGATTCTCGACGAGTGCGAAATGGCCCGTTATACCCCGAACCTTACTTCCGAAAATGCCGATAAGATTTTCGAGTCGGCACGTAATTGCATCAATAACATTGAAGGTTTAAAATGAAGAAATTAGCAATTATTTTCTGCGGAATCTTAATGGCTGTCGGCTCGCTGAAGGCCTCTGTGGCCGAGGCCGACTCGGCTTATGTCAACGACGATTTTCTCCGCGCCGCCGAACTCTATCAGGCTTCGATTGATTCGCTCGGTCCCTCGGCCGACCGTTATTATAACCTCGGTAACGCCTACTATCGGGCCGGGCTTAACGGAATGGCAATCGTCTCCTACGAGCGCGCCCTCCGCCTCGACCCCTCAAACTCCGACGTGCGCGATAATCTGGAGTTCGTCAATTCGCGTATAACCGACCGCACTGCCGCCAAGGAATCGCTTTTCGGCGGCGCCGCAACCAAGGTGGCTACAGCCGCTCACCCCAACGTCTGGGCCTGGATTGGTCTCGGTTGCTTCATTCTGGCCTTGGGCGGAGTCTTCCTTTATTTCCTGACCGATGGCGTGATGGTGCGCAAAATCGGCTTCTTCGGCGGTGGCATTATGCTTATATGTTGCGTGATTGCCAACCTCCTGGCCTGGAAGTCTACCCGGCTGGCTAACGCCTCTGACTCCGCGATTGTTGTCAGCCCGTCGGTAATCCTATCGACTACGCCCCGACAGCCTAAGGACCGCACCGAGGAGGCTATGCTGCTCCATGAGGGCACTAAACTTCAGATTCTCGACTCCATTCCCGGAACCGGCAAGGACCGAATGTGGTATGACGTCAAGGTTGATAATACCCATAGAGCCTGGATTTCTTCGGATGCAATAGAAATTATCTGATAAGTCGCTGATTCATAGTATGTAATAAAAAGTATGTTATTAAACATACTTTTTATTTTTGCCCACACGGGAAATTTTGGCTAACTTTACGGACAACAAAACGAATTTTAAACCAAAACTAATTCAAAAATAACTTAAAAATTAGTAGTACCCATGAGCAAGACCATCACATTCAACGAACTCCGTCAACTGAAGGATTCGCTCCCCGACGGCTCGATGCACCGCATCGCCGATAAACTCAACATCACCGTGCAGACCGTCCGCAACTACTTTGGCGGCTCCAACTATGAATACGGCAAGAACCATGGCGTTCATATCGAACCGGGTCCCGACGGCGGTATCGTAGTTCTCGACGATACGACCATCTACGATATGGCTCTTGAAATCCTCGCCGAGGAGAAAAAATAAGAACCTCTTTCGCTCATTCTCCTCTCTTCTTTTCTCTTAAGATGTCAGACGGACGACTGATTACCGTAGCGATTCATACGTTTGCGAAAGCGTCTGCCCTCAAGGCCACATTGGAACATGAGGGCGTCGAAGTCGTGTTGCAAAATGTTAACCTCGCCGAGCCGGTCGTTTCGCCGGGCGTGCGTGTGCGCATCCATGAGGATGACCTTCCCCTCGCGCTGCGAATAATCGAGAATCCGGAGATTTTCGGCGCCCGGGCCGATGCCGACCTCTACCTGCGCCAGACAGAGGAACAGACCATTCTCCTCCCGGTCGATTTCTCCGAGCGCTCGCTCCATAGTGCGCGGGTGGCCTTTGCTATTGCCGCCCAAAACGGCTGGCGCGTCGTCTTTCTCCATTCCTATCTGGTTCCCCGCGCTTCGTCGATTATGGCGCGCGCAACCTCGCTTACGTTCGATTCCGACCTCAGCCGGCCTATGGAATCCGAAGCCTCAGTCGAGATTGCCCGCGGAGCCCACGAGATGATGGCGTCGTTTATTGCTAAAATCAAGCAAGAAATCAAGTGTGGAGCCCTCGCCGGAGCCAAGTTTTCGAGCGTCTTGCTCGAAGGCGTTCCCGAGGAATGTATCGCCGAATACCTGAAAGAGAACCGTTCGGTGCGTCTGCTCGTGATGGGCACCCGCGCAGCCGAGCGTAAGGCCCATGACCTCGCCGGAAGCATTACCGCCGAGGTGCTCGACAGTTGCCGTATTCAGGCCCTGACCGTACCTGAATCAGACGTAGACTTTACCTCCCTCTCGTCAGTCAACTCCGTGGCTCTCCTTTCCAACCTTGAGCAGGAAGATTTCCTCGCGCTCGACGCCCTCCACCGCCTGATGCCTCCGGGCCATTCGCTCTCGGTTCGCGTTGTCTGTCTTCCCGACAATAATAAATATATGCGGTCAACAACCGATGCCGCCCGCACCGCCTTGCGCGAGTATTGCCAGACCCATTTCCCTCACTATCGCTTCACGATTGAGACCTCTTCCGGCCGCGTGGACGATATTGACGCCACCCAAACCGACCTCATCGTGGTACCCAATCGCAAGAAGAATATGCTCTTGCGCCTCTTCAACCCCGGTCTGGCCCACCGCATCCTTTTCCATACCGACATCCCGATGATGGTCCTCCCCGTCTAAAAAAAGAGGCCCGCAACGCGAGCCTCTAAGATGGAAATTACTTTACTTTGCTGAACTGGTCCTTGCCGACTCCACAAACGGGGCAGACCCAATCGTCGGGGATATCCTCAAACTTAGTTCCGGGCGCGATTCCGCCGTCGGGGTCACCTACCTCCGGGTCATATACCCAGTCGCATACATCACATACATATTTGTCCATAATCAGTGGTAAATTAAAGGGTTATTCTAACCCTATAACGCCCCCGCCCCTCAATTTGTTCATGTGAGCCTTCCGTGGACGATTTGCCAAGTTGTCGCAGTTCGAAGTAGGCCTTCTCTGTGTTGAGACGGGTCAGCATATCGTCGGCTTCACGTCATATCGAAGAATTTTTGTATATTTGCAAAAAGTTTTTTGTTTAATTTTTTAGTTTTATATTATGGTTGATAAAGTTACACCAATTTGGCTTGAGTTAAAAAAGGATTATGTTGACGATAATTTAGATCGATTATTGGGTTATTTGAGTAATCAGGTCGGAAGTTCTGATGATTTTTATAAAATAACGCTCAATCTGCTTCAACAGCGTGTTGACGAATTGCTAACCAATATTTCGGGTCGTCCACTCTATGCCGACGAAGAAAAAACGGGCGAAATTGTCTTTAAGGTTAAACTTCTTGGCGGATATTTGTTGGCCTTCCCCGAGGCGAAGAATCGCATGCAGGTAATGATGGCGCTGCTCTATGAGTTGCGCGTCGTCCCGAAGTGTTCCCACGTCGACGGTCTGATTGCCGTGATGAGCCGCTGCCTGCGTCATAAGCGCGTCGAGTGGTTGCCCTTCTCGTTCAAGGACCTGACGCAGTTGAGCAACGAGACCATCGGGGTGTTCACCTATCGACTTTGTCAGACGGTTGGCGGAGTGAGGTTTGCCGAGCCGGTTGAATTGACCGCTATTTTTAATGGCAACGGGCGCCTCTATCAGACCGAGGAGGGGCTGACAATCACGGCCCCCGGCGCCTGGACTCACCCTGAAACGCTTAAAACTCTTGTAGCCTCGCTGCCGACTCCCAACGGTTGCTGCCGTTTTGCGACTCCCAAGGGCGAGCATCTTAAGAATGCCGACGATATTCAGGCCGCTTCGATTTTCTGCGAAGGATTTTTGGCCAATCAGTTGAAGCCGTTCAAGACGCAGAAAAAGGTGCAGTTGGCCTATGGCGACGGCGACAGTATGGTCCTGCGGATTACCCGGCTGGGCGAAGGCCTGATTGAGGTCGAGACGGTCGACCAGGGTTATAAGAAGATGACCGGACGGTTGAAGTTCAATTATCCCTACGTTTGCGGATTGGAGGTCGACAAACTCTATAAGTTCCTGATGATAGGCGATTTGGTCAATGGCTCGCTGATTGATGCTGACCGCGGCCTCTTCTCGATTGAAAATGAACTCAAGCGCTTTCTGATTGACAGCACTCAGGAGGAATATCCCGTCGGCGCCGAGATGTTTGCCCGATTTAAGGGCTCAAGCGGCCGTTTCTATAACTGGCTGGGTGAGAATGGCGTGATGATTACTTCCTATCCCGTTGAAGGCGTCAAGCCCGGTGATATTGCCTCTATGCAGATTACTATGTATGAAACCGGACCGAACTATGGCAAAATCGATACGGAATTCATCGCTATGGCCACCGAGGAGGAGGTCTATCAGGTGCTGAACGAGGAATTTAACGACCTGAAATTCCGCAAGGATGCCGTGGACGCATTTGTCAGTTCAACTCAGATGCCCGACGAGACGGGGCCGACGCGCGAGCAGACTCTCCCGCTTGACCCGGCTCTGATTCCCCTGGTCCTCAGGATGTTCTATGCCCATCAGCGCTCACTCCCCAAGGCATCGGACCGAATTTGCTATCTGGCCAACGCAATGGCTCTGGCGCAACTGACCGGCGATACGCTCAGCCTCAAGTTCCTGCGGTTCACGGCGTCATATCTCCGCGCAATCGTGGGCTTTGCTATCAACGACAATGTTCGCGACATTGAGTTGAGCGACTATGAGGAGTTTGCCGACTCGGAGGCTTTTCAGACGCGACTTGAAGTGCTCGATATGCTGCGCGAATATGGCTCCGGTCAGTATTCAAAGAAACTCCAGGACGCCATTGAGCGCTATGAGGGGAGCAACGAGATGCTCTCGAACCTTGCCCGACTGATTCAGGGCACAAACTCCCTGCGCGAATCTTTGACCGCCCCGACGCTGAACACTCTTAAGCGCGAAATTGTCAAGAAACTCTCGCTCGAAACCGAAGAGAATGTTGAAATTGACTCTTATGGCGCCGAATATCTTGGTATGGAGTCGCAGACCGTTGAGTTCAAGACCTCGATGGTCTTTCCGCCCGACAACGGAATGCACCCCAACCAGGAGATGCAGACCTATAACGTGATGAGGGCCATTTGCGGCTTCCTCAATTCCCAGATTGGCGGCACGGTCTATGTCGGGGTGAATGACCAGGGATATGTCAGCGGCCTGGAGGCGGACTTTACCTACTTGAAGTGTAAGGAGTTCGATAATTATGCGCGTCTTCATATCCTTGACCGTGCAATCAAAAAGTTCGGTAAGGACGTGATGTCCTATATCCATATTGAGCCGCAATATAAAGGGCGTGTGGCAATGATTCGCGTCGAGCCGTTCCCCTTCGGCGTTGTCGAACTCGACGGCAAGGCCTTCCTCAGAATCGACCGCGAAACGCGCGAAATGACGGCGGCAAACCGCAGCCAGGTTTCGCATCAGAAAATCCGCAAGGAACTCGAAAAGGCCGGTGCCCTCGATAAGTTGAAGCAATCCCGGTTCAATAAGCGGCGCGTCGTCTTGAAGGATTATGCGTCGTCGAGCAGCGGGACAATCTCTGACCGCACGGTCGAAGTCTATGACGTGATGGACGCCGACGGAATTATTCAGGGTATCGACTGCGAGGCGCGCGAGAGCCGTATATTCAAGGTGGCGCGGGCCAATCGCGTCGAACTGACCGACCAACCCTGCGAGTGCGCCCACCTGTTTAGCCTAATGCCCCTCGATTCCTTTCTTTTCACCGGCAAGAAGCGCGCTGAAATCAACATCCGGCTCGACCTTTGTGCGCGCAATATGCTGAACGAGGAGTTCCCGCGCACGGCCTCAAAGACCTCACGCGACTCCAATGACTCGAACGTATGGTACTATAACGATTCAATCTTCGAGGGGAGCATCGGTGTTCTTTCGCGCTTCTGCGTCAGTATGGCCGACCACCTCGAAATTTTCGACAGCCCCGAACTCTCGGCGGCCGTCAAGGAATATAAGGAGAAACTCAGTTCACTGTTGAACTGATTTCGCCCTGCGCCAGTGTGGTGGTCACCACGTCGCCCGGCTTCACGGTTGCGGCGTCGGTGACCGCCTTTCCGTTTATGCGGGTAATGGAGAATCCACGCGCAAGCACGGCTGCCGGCGAGAGGGCCTCCAGCAGTTCGCGACGCGATTTGAGACTATGGGCCGCCAGTTGCAACCGGGTGTGAGCCGCCGACTTAATGGCGTCGCCGAAGCGGTCAAGACGCGCTCCGAGAGGCATTATGACGGTTTCGGCCATATGTCCGAGCATCCGGGCCGCATTGTCCAGCCTGCGCTCAGCCCGCTCTACGGCTTGCAGCGCGAGGTTAGGGAGCCGCCCGCTCAGATAGGCGAGTTGCTGCTGCGAACCGCCTAAGGACTCCGTGGCATACCGGAGTATCGAGGCTCCGTAGCGCCTAAGTATTTCGAGTTCTTCGAGGGCCATTCCTATAAGGAATTCGGCGGCAGCCGTAGGGGTCTTGACCCTTTGGGCGCAAATATAGTCGAGGACCGTAGTGTCCCGCTCATGGCCGATGCCTATGACTACGGGGAGCGGAAATTGCGCTACGTTGCTTGCAAGTTCGTAGTCGTCAAAGCCGTCGAGATCGGTCGAGGCGCCTCCGCCGCGAATAATGCAGACGCAGTCCCAGTTATCCTCGTCGGCGGCGATTGAGTTCAGTTGGCCGATAACCGAGGCCGGAACCTGATTGCCCTGCATAATGGCCGGGAAGAGCCCGGTTTGGAATCGCAGATTGCGTCCGTTGCTATGCAGTTGGTTCATAAAGTCGCCATAGCCGGCGGCTCCCTCGGCGCTGATAATCGCGATGCGCAGACAGGGGCGCGGGAACTCCAGTTCGCGGTTATTGTCGTAGACGCCGTCGGCCTTCAGCCGCTCAAGGATTTCGCGACGGCGGCGGTCGCGCTCGCCCAACGTGTAACTTGGATTAACCTCCGTGATGTTCAGGTTCATGCCGTATAGAGGGTGGTATTCGGCATTCACCTGCACCATAACTTTCAGCCCCGACGCAAATTCCTGGCCCGTTGCGTTTCTGAATTTAGGGCGAATCCTTATCCAGTTGTTAGCCCAGATTGTAGCGCGTGCCTTGGCAATCGTTGCTCCCTTTTCGTCTTTCTCAATGAGTTCCATATAGCAATGGGGTCCGGCGGAGCGCACGTCGCTCAATTCGGCCGTAATCCATACGCTGCGGAATCCGGAGTTGCTGATTGTGGCCTGGATTCGCTGCTGCAGGCCCAGGAGGCTCAGCGCGTAGGCAGAAGTGTCGGTCATCGGAGTCATTTCAACGGGACGAATTTTTCAGATTTTCTGTTCCACAGATATTTCAGTTCCTTGACCTTCGGAGCCCATTCAGGGTTCCATTCAGAGGTTTGGTCGCGCAGGGTAAGGGTGTCGCCCCGGAGTTGATATTCGGTCAGCAGGAATTTGGCTGACGATTTGCCCCACTGTTTCATAGCGGGTTCGGTCCAAGACTTGGTGCGCGGCTGCCATTGGCGGTCGTAGACGGTCAGTTTGGAGTCAAGCGCCGGAGTGGCCAATGTCCGGATAATCGCAACGAGCGTATCCGACTTACCTGCAAGCAGATATCCGCTGATGGTCTCAACCTCGCCGTTAACAATCGTGAAAGTTGAATCGGTCAGGTGCGTAAGGCGAGCCTTTCCGCCCCGCCGATTATTGACCGTGCGGTCCAAAAGATTCGCCTCATAAAAATCAATCATATCGAGTCGCTCCGTGCGGTCAATCATTCCTATCTTTTCAACGGGCATATCTGCCAGCGCCTGACGAGCCGAATAGTCGGCACGAACACCCGCCATTGCTGTCATCATAGCCAAAAATAAAAGAAACTTCTTCATAATCAAATTGCATTTCACCGCAAAGTTAACAAAAAAAAATGAATTTACCTCACGAAGGGGCCGGGGATTGAACTTTGGGGCTTGACCCGGCGTTAATTTAGAGATTTGAAACACTCACATAGAAAACTATTGTTTATGACGAATTCTACCCCTAATACTAACCCCGGCCTCTCGCCGGCCCCACGGAATTACGCACTCTTCGTAACCTTCATTGCGATTATCGGGGCGTTCTCCTCGTTGGTCAACGATATGTATCTGCCAACGATTCCGTCGATGATGAAGCAGTTTCATACGACTCCCTCGATGACCCAGATGGGCATCTCGATGGCTATGGCCGGTATGGGGCTCGGTTCTGTGCTTTGGGGTTCGGCGAGCGACCGCTACGGGCGCAAACCGACTCTGATTATTTCGTTGATAATATTTGTCTTATCGACAGTTATCTCGCTCTTTTCTCGCGACATTACTTTTTTCATAGTCTGCCGACTGTTTCAGGGCCTCGGCGCCGGTGGGGCTATGGTTCTTTCAACCTCAATTCCGGCCGACGTCTATATGGGTCGCCAACTGGCGAAACTGATGGCGATTGTCGGAGTGGTCAACGGTGTGGCTCCCGCCTTGGGGCCTGTAGTTGGTGGCTTGATGGCTAATTGGATAGGCTGGAAGGGGATTTTTGTGGTTCTCCTCATCATCGGCCTCGTAATGACCTTCTGGACAACCCGCTATAAGGAAACGCTGCCTCCGTCGCGGCGATTGCAGACCCATAGTTTCAGCGAATATGTCAAAGCCTATCGCACTCTGTTCACCAACGGGCGCTTTATGATTTATGTGACAATCAAGGCCGTAGCAATCGGTCTGCTCTACGCTTATATCTCGTCGGCTCCTTTTATCCTTCAGACCCATTATGGTTTCAGCGCAATGGTCTTCGGCCTGATTTTCGGCGGAAACGCTATTGCAATGAGCATCGGCTCAACCCTTGCATTGCGCTTCAAGGTGATGAAGCAGGGGTTGGTTGTAGGATGTATCGGTATGTTTGTTTTTGCCGTAGCGGAGGCCTTTGTAATCTGGAATCAGGGCGCTTTTGTCTGGTATGAGATTTTCGCAATTCCTATGTTGCTTTTCTCGGGAATGATTTTCTCGTCGGCAAATACCCTGTCGATGGAGGTTGGACGCAACGAGGCCGGAACCGCATCGGCAATCCTGAGTGTCGTTAAATATGCGTTTGCAGCAATAGTTTCGCCTCTTGTAGGCCTGGGCAATATGTTCCATTCAACGGCGATTGCCTATGTGGCCGTGACCGCGATTGCCTTGGTGCTCGCCTGGGCGGCAAAACGACTTACGCCGCTGGCTGATATGGAGCGTGCAAACTAACCCGCGCAAACTAACCCGCGCAAACTAACCAAGGAGTGCTGCGACGAGTTTGCCGATTGTCTCCCTGTCGGCCTTATGCAGCCGGCTCTTGAGCGACAGGACGGGCTCAACCACTTCCATATTCTCCATTTTCGCGAGTTCCGCCGACATAAGTTTAGCCGCAACGGGCGCCCAGGTCCCGTTTTCAACCAGGGCCACGCGGCGCGAACGCAGGTTTTTGGCCTGCAGATGGTGGAGGAAATTATGCATCGCCGGAAAGAGGGCGCCATCGTAGGTCACGCTGCAAAGAACAATTCGCGAATAGCGGAATGCGTCGGCCACGGCATACGAAACGTCATGGCGACAGAGGTCCATCAGCACGACCTCCGAGGCTCCGGCGCGCTCCAGTTCGCCGGCAATCACCCGCGCAGCCTCCGCCGTGCCCCCATAGATTGAGGCGAAGGCAACCAATACGCCGTCTGACTCCGGCTGATAGTTGCTCCACTTTTCGTAAAGGCCCCAATAGTGAGCCAGATTTTCGGAAAGCACCGGCCCATGGAGCGGCGCAACAGTATGAAACTGCTTGTCTTTCAGTTTGTTCATCAGTTGAACTACGCTCTTGCCGAACCGCCCTACGATATTCGTATAATATCGACGGGCCTCGGCGTCCCAGGCATTTTCAGCCCCCGCGCCCGACATTGCAAACGAGCCGAAGGCATCGGCCGAGAAAAGCACGCCGTGGCTTTCGTCGAGCGTCAGCATTACTTCCGGCCAATGGACCATGGGGGCCGTCAGAAATCGCAACGTCGTCTGCCCCAGCGAGAGGGTATCACCGTCGGCCACGGTCAGGACGCGTTCAGCGAAGTCAACGTCCTCAAAAAAGTTGCCAAGCATACGGGCTGCCGGCGCCGTGCAGACTATTTTTAAACCCGGATACGCTTCCAAAAGAGCCTTGAGGCTGCCGGAATGGTCCGGCTCCATATGCTGCACAATCACATAATCGGGGCGGCGCTCACCCAGCGCGTCCGCTACAAGGTCGAGCCACTCATCGCAACGTCTGATGTCTACCGCATCAACAATCGCAATTCGCTCATCCTCGATAAGATAAGAATTATATGATATTCCGGCCGGCAGCGGATACTGCCCCTCAAACAAGTCGAGGCTATCATCATCAGCCCCGATAAACTTAATATTTTCAGCAATCGTACGCATTGACATTCAAAGTTAAAACAACGCGCAAAGTTAGCAATAATATTCTGATTTCCGCCTTTTCCCGACCGTAAAAATTATCATAGTTAATCAATGTTTTTGATTTTCTTCAGTATTCTTCGGCTTAGACAAAAGAAAAACGCTGAAAATCAAGTGATTTCAGCGTTTTTAGTGACCCCGGAGAGGCTCGAACTCTCGACCCACTGATTAAGAGTCAGTT
>CAYUGU010000041.1:0-17857 GCA_964444345.1 uncultured Bacteroides sp. | reverse complement strand
ACCTCGAAAACTCGATGATCAAGGAGTACAAGCCGCGCTATAACGTGCTCCTTAAAGATGACAAATCCTACCCCTGGATTGTAGTGACTAACGAGTATTTCCCGAGGGTGTTCATGACCCGCGAGAGACTCAAGGACGGCTCAAAATATTTCGGGCCATACACCGACTCGGCCTCGGCCAAGGCGGTCCTCAACCTCGTTCACGAACTCTACCCTATCCGCAACTGCCGCCACGCAATCACGCCCGACTACATCAAGCGCGGCAAGGGCAAACTATGCCTCGAATACCATATGAAAAAGTGCGGCGGATGCTGCGTAGGCCTCGTTGACCAAAAGCAGTATGCCGAAGACATCGAGCGGATAAAAATGATTCTCAAAGGAGAAACCGGCCAGTTGCAGACCTACCTCAAAGAGCAGATGACCCGCCTGGCCGAAGAGATGCGCTTCGAGGAGGCCCACGAACTCAAAAAGAAGTATGACCTGATTGACCGCTACCAGTCGAAGTCGGTCATAATATCTCAGGTCCTCGACCAGATAGATGTGTTCGGGCTGAGCGACGAAGGCGACAAGGATGTCTTCGTCAACTATATGCACTTGAGGCGCGGCGCCGTGGTCAAGGCGCTGACCCTCCACTATACGCGCTCGATGCAGGAGACCCCGGGCGAGATTCTCGACTATGCGCTGAGCGAAATCAAGCAGCGCCTCGGAGTGGACTACGGCGAAGTGGTTATCGGAACCCTCCCGGCGACGCCCCACGAGGGTGTGAACTTCGTAATTCCGCAGCGAGGCGACCGCCACAAACTACTCCAGATGAGCGAGCGCAACGCCAAGCAGGCGCGACTCGACGTGGAGGCGCAGCGAGAGAAACTGAACCCCGAGCAGAGGGTAATGAAGGTACTCAAACGGATTCAGGAAGACTTCCGACTGCCCGAACTGCCGCGCCACATTGAGTGTTTCGACAACTCAAACATCCAGGGCACGAACCCCGTGAGCAGTTGCGTCGTGTTCCGCAACGCCAAACCCGCGAAGAAGGACTATCGCCACTTCATCATCAAAACCGTTGAGGGTCCGGACGACTTCGCCTCGATGAAGGAAGTGCTCACGCGGCGCTACACCCGCCTGATGCAGGAGTCGCCCGACGACCTCCCGCAACTGATAGTAGTCGACGGCGGCAAAGGTCAACTCTCGGCGGCCGTCGAGGCTCTCGAATCCATTGGCTTGCGCGGCGTAATTTCGGTTGTCGGAATAGCCAAACGCCTCGAAGAAATCTACTTCCCGGGCGACTCCATTCCGCTCTATATCGACAAAAATTCGGAGACGCTGAAAGTAATCCAGCATATGCGCGACGAGGCCCACCGTTTCGGCATAACCCACCATCGCGACCGACGCAGTAAGACGCAGACAGTCAGCGAATTAGACAACATCCCCGGCATTGGTCCGAAGACTAAAGAACTGCTGCTCAAGAAGTTCCGCTCCATAGCCCGCATCAAGCAAGCAACCCTCGCCCAACTGACCGAACTCATAGGCCCCGCAAAAGCAAGCGTTTTAAATGAAAAATTAAAAATGAAAAATTAAAAAACCTGCAAAATACTGCAGTTTGCAACCCCAAAACTTGCAAAATACTGCAGTTCGCAACCCAAAAACTTGCAAAATACTGCAGTTTAAAAATCGATTTATCACAAAAATCTCCAACAAAACACCACAAAAATCTCCAATGGATTACCACAAAAATCTCCAATGGATTACCACAAAAATCTCCAATAGATTTTGTAAATTGGTAAAATTCAATTAAATTTGCGCTCAAAATAAATTTCAGTTATGAGCGAATATATCAAACGAACAATCGACCAAAAACTCGCCCTCTATCTCGAAGCCTTTGGCGCCGTAATGATAGAAGGCCCGAAATGGTGTGGAAAATCAACAACCGGAGAACAATTTGCAAGGAGTATTTTGCGTCTTCAAGATATAGACATACTGACAAAAAGTCGCGAAATAGCCGAAACAAAACCATCCCTGCTCCTAAGAGGCGACACCCCACGCCTGATTGACGAATGGCAAACCATTCCGGTCATTTGGGACGCCGTAAGATCCGAAGTAGATAAACGCCGCGATCCCGGACAGTTTATTCTTACAGGTTCAAACAACGTAGACCGTACAGAAATTCTTCACAGCGGAATAGGACGAATAGCCAGACTGAAGATGCTCCCGATGAGCCTTTACGAATCAGGCGAATCGAGCGGCAAAGTATCGATAATGGAACTATTCAACAACCCGGACTACGACTTCGACGGAGCCCTAACCTCTCTAACAATCGAACAACTGATATTTGCGGCCTGTCGTGGAGGTTGGCCGGCATCCCTTCTTCGCAAAAGAGATGCCGCAAAACTCGCAATTGCAGAGGCATATGTCGATGACCTTTGCTCAGTCGACATGAACCAAACTTTCGGCAAGGAACTAAATCCGCAACTGATCAGAGCCATTCTGCGCTCATATGCACGCAACATTTCTACCCTGGCCAAACTCAACTCAATCCATGCCGACGTAGTTGCTCAGGCCGAAAACTGCTCGATAAACACACTGACCGACTATATCGACAAACTCAAACAACTATTCATAATCCAGGACCTCGACGCCTGGAATCCGGCAATACGCTCCGCCTCAGCAATCCGGAGCACCCCCAAACGAGAATTTGTAGACCCGTCGATAGCAGTAGCCGCACTCGGGCTCAACCCCGAAAAACTGCTTGCAGACCTGAATACCTTCGGCTTCATATTTGAAACCCTCTGTATCCGCGACCTGAAAGCATATACGGCCACAGAAAACTCCCACATTTCATACTACCACGACCGCTACGGACTCGAGGCGGACGCAGTGCTCACCCTAAAAGACGGTCGATATGCACTGATAGAGTTCAAACTCGGCAGGTCAGGGATTGAAATGGGAGCAGAACATCTTCTCAAACTAAAATCACTCATAAAAGAAGCAAACGAAAAAAACGGAACCCGCATCCCCGAGCCATCACTGCTAATAATAATTACAGGAGGAGCAATGGCATACCGCAGGAACGACGGAGTCTGCATTATACCCATAGGAACATTAAAAGACTAAACAACAACGAATGGAGGAGAAATATTTTCTGAGGGCGCTGGAGTTGGCGCGATTGGGCGAAATCGGCGCGCACCCGAACCCGATGGTCGGCGCAGTGATTGTCGGCCCGGACGGAACGATTCTCGGCGAGGGCTATCATCAGCGCTGCGGCGAGGGCCACGCGGAGGTCAATGCCGTGGCCGACGCCGAACGCCGCGGAGCCGACCTGAGGAGCGCAACCATCTACGTGACCCTCGAACCGTGTGCCCACTACGGCAAGACACCCCCCTGCGCCCAACTGATAATCGACAAGGGGATACCGAGGGTGGCAATAGGCTGCATCGACCCGTTTGCCAAGGTCCACGGCAAAGGGGTCAGGATGCTCCGCGAGGCGGGAGTTGAAGTCCTCTTCGCGCCGGAACCCATAGCCGAGCAATGCCGCGAACTCAACCGACGCTTTTTCACGGCCCACACGCTCGGGCGCCCCTACGTAGCCCTGAAATGGGCCGAGACGGCCGACGGCTTCGTGGACCGCAAACGCGAGGCCCACGAGCCGGCGCTACGCATATCCACCCCGGCAGGTCAGGTGGCCGTTCACCGCTACCGTTCGACCTTCGACGCAATAGCCGTGGGCAACGGAACCGAAAAAATGGACCGCCCGAGGCTCGACACGCGTTGTTATCCCGGCGGGCGCAATCCGCAGCGCGTGTACTTCAATCGCCAAGAGCCGCTAATCGACCAACTCAAACGCATGTATACCAACGGAATAACCTCAGTGTTAATCGAAGGAGGGCCGACACTCCAGCGAGCATTTATCGCCGCCGGGCTCGTCGACGAAATCCGCCGCGAGGTCTCCCCTACCCCGCTGAAAACCGACGGAATTGCGGCGCCCGAAAATTTTTAACAGTGAAAATTAGTGGAATTTCAATAAAATTCCCTACATTTGCCAAATAATAAAACCAAAAAAACACGAATAATAATGAAAAAACTCTTACTCTCAGCCCTTGCGTGTCTCGCAGCCCTCGGCGCCTACGCCCAGGACGACGACAAAACGCTTCAGAAAGAATTAGGACATACGAATGACCAATACGTCTCAATGGGCGAAGGCATCGGCCTCGGCGAAGACGGCACTTTAGGTGTTGCCGTACGCTTCACGGCCAAACAGTTGCAGCAATATAAAGGCGGCAAAATCGTCGGCATGATGGTGGGCGCCGGCGACGGCTGCAAAACCGACCAGCCGGTCCGCATCTTCCTCAAAAAACGCGACCTGTTCAGCGAAAGCCTGATTGAGCAAAACGACCTTATAGCCTGGGAACAAGGGCCCCAATATTACGGCCTTCTCAGCCCCATCCTCTTCGATACCCCATGGGACATTCCCGACAACATCCGCGAAGACATCTACGTAGGCCTCTACTCAGACGTTAAAGGCGGACAGAACGTAATCGGCGTTTCGATGAACAACCAGACCGCATCCGAACGCACCGTCTTTCTTGCCGAAAGTTTCGAAGGCGACAAAGCCCCCTCAAACTGGGACGACATCCTTTCGATTCCGGAACTTAGCGCAATGCCCAACAACGCTATTCTCCGCCTGCTGATTGAACTCCCCGCCGAAAACTACAGGAACGTCGTTGTCTTCAAGAACGGCTTTATGCCCAACATCTGCATCGCCAACGACCACAACACCGGCTACTTCCTCCTCAAGAACGACGGCGACAAGACTGTTAAAGACTTTGATCTGGCAATTACCCACGGCGACAATACCATCAACCAGCACTTCTCGATTGAAGGCGAAGGCCTCCTCTCCAACAAATCCTCCGAAGGCCCCCAGCCCTTACCGATCTACATCTCCGACACCGGCCACTACGTAATTGAAATCACCCGGATTAACGGCGAAGAAAACACCGCTACCGACAAGAAATCGGTTGAATTCGACATCGTAGCCGTGCCCGCCTCCGTTGCCGTTGAACATGTTCGCCGCCCCGTCTACGAACAATACTGCAGCGAAAGCGACTACAACACCGGCGTCCACACCGACCTCTATATCAAGCCCTTCATCAACGCACATAAGAACGGAATCACCTTCCTGCCTCACCACGCTTCCGACAAGTTCCTGCAGAACCCCGTCGACGTGCCTGCAATCGTCGAAGGCAAACAGGACTTCATGACCCTGAGCGACGCCGACCGCTGGGCAATCATCCTCTGTGGCGGTGCATCCAATGTAATCATGCCGAGTTGCACGATTGACCGCACCATCCAGATGGCCAAGGTTAATCTTAACGTAGCCATCGCCAACACCCCGATGGGCAACGGCACCATCGTGCCCAAGGCAGCAGAAATATGTTTTGCCGACGCAGTCAAGGTTCCGACCTTCGCCTCCGTAGCCCTCGAAAACAACTACGACGCGGCAACCAACATGATCAACGTCAAGGCCTCCGGTTCCATTGCCGACCTGCTCCCCGAAGGCGAAAAGGCTAAACTCTCGCTCTTCCTCATCGAAGAATCAATCGAAACCGACTCGCAGGAATTCCCCGAATCGGAACAGTACGCCCAGATGTATCCCGACGGTAAGTTCACCCACCCGCGCGTAATCCGCCAGAACATCACCGACGACTTCTGGGGCGACGAACTCGAACCCGGTCAGGACTTCGTCAAGACCTACTCCTTCGAACTCGAAAACCCGCGCTGGAATGTTGACCATATGAAGGTCATCGCCCTCATTCAGCGCCCCGAAACCAACGAGTTCCTCCACCACGACATCCTCAACTCAGCCGAAGAACCCCTGACCGAGACCTACGAAGAACCCGCTTCAATCAACTCCGTGGCCATTGACCGCACCGAAAAAGGCGGAATCTACGACCTCCAGGGCCGCAAACTGAATGTTCCCGCCAAGGGCATCAACATTATCAACGGCAAAAAAGTCCTCGTGAAATGAAAAAAATCCTCCTCGCTCTTTCCCTCCTATTCCCTCTGAGCCTCGGGGCAGAAACCTTCAACTACGGTTTCTGTCCCGAGGACGCCACTGAGGAAGAAATGACGGCGCTCGGCTCCGGCAAAAACAACGACATCGAAGTCATGATTCGCCTGAGCCCTGACCAAATGCCTCAGATCAAGGCCCTCAAAGGGAGCAAAGTGACCGGCGTACGCATCAAAGTGCGCAACGATGTTGAGGCCCGCGCGCGCGCCATTTCGCGCATCGGGAGCCTCGACGCCGAACCCGTCTCAAAAAACTGCTATCTCAATCAGGGCTGGAACACGGTCAAGTTTGCCGACCCCATAGAGATTGGCGACGAAGACATCTACGTAGGCTGCCGCCTGAACGAGACCCAAGGGTCGGGCCACCACCCTATCCTCGCCTATTCGGCCCCGGCGCCCTCGCAGACCTCATATATCAACATTGACCTGACCGGCTGGCAAGACTCCGGCGAGAAAGGCTCGGTGATGGTCCAGGCGATAATCGACGCCGACCCGGCAATTCTCGAAGCCCCCGCCGCTACGGCTACCGTGTTCGACTATCCGCAACTCGTGGCCCCCTCGGCGCCTTTCGATGCCAAGTTATATATCAAAAACCTCTCGTCGAAACCCATCAGCAGCCTGACCGTTGACTATGGCCACGGCCAAGCCGACCTGACGGCCGAAATCGCCCCCTTCGGCATGGCCATCATTCCTACAACGCTGATGACCTCCGCCGAAGAAAACACCGACTTCCCCTTCGTGACCTCCGTGAGCAAGATTAATGGCACGGAAACCACCGGTTACCCCTCTACAACCTATCTCTACGTAACCAAAGACGTCTTCACCCGCATCCCGCTGATTGAAGAATGGACCGGTCTGACCTGCGTAAACTGCCCCTTCATGGCTTACTATCTTGACGACGCCCGCGAAATCAGCGACATCAAGACAACCTACGTCTGCCACCACGAAGGCTTTGCTGCCGACCAACTAACTCAGCCGGTCGACGCGCAACTGCTCTTCCTCTTTAACGGAACACAGAACCAGAAGAACCCTGCAGTCATGTATGACCGCTCATACCTTCCGGGCAATACCGAAATAATCCTCGGCGCTAAAGAACCCGCGGTCGATGAATATCTCGAAAGCATCGAAGCCGCCTCAAAGATTCCCGCGCTCGCAAACGTGGAAGTCGACGTAGACGAGACCAACATTACCGTTCACGGCAAGGTAAGCACCGGAAGCAAAACCTCTGACGGAAAAGTCTATCTATCGGCTTACCTCATCGAGGACAATATCAAGCCGACGGCCAAAAACTATCCTCAATTGGGCATCAACGCAAACGTCAATCCTGACGCCCCCGCCGATCTGGTCGAGAAGTTCCGCCATAACGGCGTAATCCGCGTAAACCTTACCGAAGTCGCTACCGGCGATAAACTTCAGTTCGACGCCGAAGGCAACTTTGAGGTCAAGTTCCCCCTACCCGACTTCGACAAAAGTTGGAAAAAGGAGAATATGCACGTCGTTTCGTTCATCCACCGCTTCGACCCGAATAACCTGGCCGATAACTACGTGCTCAACTCGGGCAGCAGCGCCCCCCTGGCCGAAAGCGGCCTCAAGGAAGTTGCCTCACAAGAGACTGAAAGCCTGACGGTTGTGCGCGGCCTCAACGGACAGATTGTAGTGCTGACACCCATTCGCAGCGCCAAGGCCTACGACATAAGCGGACGCGAAGTCAACATGCGCCAATCGCAGCCCTCCGGCCTCTACATTGTGCGCGCCACGCTTCCCGACGGCCGCCCCGCCACCGCCAAACTCCGCCTTTAACTGCGTGTTGAGTGTTTAGTGTTTAATGTTGAGTGTTGAGTGTTTAGTGTTTAATGTTGAGTGTTGAGTGTTTAGTGTTTAATGAAAGTGCCAATTAAACCTAACACACAAACCATAAACCAACAACTCCAAACCATAAACACTAAACTCTAAACACTAAACACTCAACACTCAACACTCAACACTAAACATTAAACACTAAACCAATAAACCACCAACCAACAATGAGCGTTTGGATAATTTGGATTTCGCTGGCAGCATTGCTGCTGATATTTGAGGTATTCACTCAAATGTTCTGGACCCTCTGCCTCTCCATAGGCTGTCTCGGGGGCCTCCTCGGCAACCTCCTCGGCGTCGGAACCGCCTGGGAGTTGATAATTATGGCCGTAGTATCAATCCTGGCCTACGCTCTGTTGGCGCCGGTTTTTCAGCGTTGGCATGACCGCCAGATGGCCAAAAACGGACGCAAGGACCGCACCGGTATGGACGCGCTCCTGGGTCGTCGTGCAACCGTCACTCAGGAAATCAAACCCGGAGAGACGGGCCGCGCACGCATTGACGGCGACAACTGGCAGGTTGTGGCCCCCGGAGTTGCGGAAACCATCCGCAAGGGCGCGGAAGTGACCGTAGAAGGCTATAACTCTATAATCCTGACGGTTAGCCCCAAAATATGAGCGACGTCATTAAGTTGCTTCCCGACTCCGTGGCCAACCAGATAGCCGCCGGCGAGGTGATTCAGCGCCCCGCCTCGGTGGTTAAGGAACTGGTTGAGAACGCCGTCGACGCCGGAGCAACCGAAATAAGCGTCATCATCAAGGATGCCGGGCGCACGCTCATTCAGGTTGTCGATAACGGCAGCGGAATGTCGGCCACCGACGCCCGCCTCGCCTTTGAGCGCCACTCGACCTCCAAAATACGCAAGGCCGACGACCTCTTTACGCTCCATACCATGGGGTTCCGCGGTGAAGCCCTCGCCTCGATATGTGCCGTCGCCCAGGTTGACCTGCGCACGATGCGCCGCGACGACCCCTGCGGCACACGCCTGATTATCAACGGCTCCAAGGTTGAGAGCCAACAGCCGGAGGCGTGTGTCCCCGGCTCGAATATGATGGTCCGCAACCTCTTCTTCAACGTTCCGGCGCGCCGCAAATTCCTCAAGAAGGACTCCGTGGAGATGTCGAATATCATCCATGAGTTCGAACGCCTCGCCCTCGTGAACCCCGGTCTGGAACTTACCCTGACCCACAACGACGTCACGCTCCATAAACTCCCCGCGGCCTCCCTCAAAAAACGCATCGTCGACCTCTTCGGCAAGAGCCTCGACCAGCAACTGATTCCGATTGAGGCCGACACGGACATAGTGCGCCTCAGCGGCTTCATCGTGCGGCCCGAAAACTGCCGCAAGCGCGGAGCCCTGCAATATCTCTTCGTCAACGGCCGCAATATGCGCCACCCCTATTTCCACAAGGCTATCATGCAATGCTACGAAGGGCTGATTCCCGCCGACGAGCAGCCCAACTACTTCATCAACTTCGAAGTGGACCCGCAGAGCATCGACGTCAACATCCACCCGACCAAAAACGAAATAAAATTCGAGCAGGAGCAGGCTATCCGCCAGATTCTCTATGCCGCCGTCAAGGAGACCATAGGGCGCTACAATACGGCGCCGCAAATCGACTTCAAGACGCTCACCGACAATGACCGCCCGGAGATTCCCGCCCTCAACCTCAACGGCGACTACCCGGCCCCCGGACATAGCCGGCCCGCAACCTCCGGCGGCGGGGGCGGCTTCAACCCCTTCTCATCCATCGGCTCCGTAAAAAACTGGGAAGAACTCTACAAAAACTTTCAGCAGGAGCGCGCCGAGGCGCTCGCCAACCTTCCCGGCGAACCGTCGGTTCCCTCGGCCCTCAGCGGCCTCGACGAGCCCGACGATGCCGATTCAACCCTCGGGGCGGCCAACGCCTCCACCCTCCCCATAGGCAACCGCTACGTGGCCCTCGCCGACCCGCGCGGCCTGCGCATTGTCGACCTCAGGCGCGCCCACCAGACCGTGCTCTACAATCAATATCTGCAGTCGGGCACAATCATGGCCTCGCAGCGCCTTCTCTTCCCCGAGACGGCCCATTTGGAGCCGTCGGAGACCCCCCTGGTTGAAGAACTGGAGCCGCAACTCGCGGCCATGGGCTTCGACATCGCCCCCCTTGGCGGCGGCGACTGGTCAATCAACGCCGTGCCCTCGATTTCCGAGAACCGCAACCCCGCGGAGATGCTTATAGAGATAGTGCGCCAAGTGGCTCAAGACCCTCGCGGCGAAGCGGGCACACCCCTGGCCGAACGTGCTGCCGCCGCCATGGCCATAGCCGCCTCGTTCCGCCCCGTCAGGCGTATGACCGAAGTCGAAGTGCAGAGTCTGCTGGCCGACCTGATGTCGCTCCCGCTCCCCGGCTATTCGCCCAAGGGCAAGCCGGTATTCACCGTAATTTCCGAACAAGACATAGCGAAAACCCTCACATAACCCCCCCGTCCAGGACATGACAGCGTTACTCATCGTGAACCCCAAAAGCGGCACCTCCGCCGCCTCAAAAGAGAAGATAGTGGCCGAGGCCGAGAAAATCCTTTCCGAGGCCGGCTACACCCTCAAAACGGCCTACACGGAGCGTCGCGGGCATGCCTCGGAACTCGCCGCCGCAGCCTCCAAGGCCGGAGTAGACCTGGTGATTGCCGCCGGAGGCGACGGCACGGTCAACGAAACCGCCCGCGCCCTCTGCTTCACCAACACGCCGATGGCCATTATTCCCTGCGGCTCCGGCAACGGCCTTGCGCGCCACCTCAACATCCCCCTGAATCCGCGCAAAGCCCTGCAACTTATCGCCTCCGGACGCACCGAGACCATCGACTTCTGCACGGCCAACGGCGAACCCTTTTTCTGCACCTTCGGAATGGGCTTCGACGCCGCCGTCAGCGACCGCTTTGCCTCCCACCCCGACCGCCGCGGCCTGCGCAACTACGTCCGCGCCGCCATTGAGGAATTTTTCACCTACGACTCCGTAGAATACACAATCCGCACCGACGAGGAGACCCTCCGCGAGCAAGCCTTCATAGTGGCCTGCTGCAACGCCTCGCAATATGGCAACAACGCCTGGATTGCCCCGAAAGCCTCCGTGACCGACGGCCTTGTTGACGTCACCGTGCTGCGCCGCGCCGGCAAACTGACCCACCTTCTGAGCGGCCTGCGCGTAATGACCGGCAGCCTCCACCCGACGAAGAAAGTCAAGCAGATTCGCACGCGCCACCTCCACATCAGCCGCCCCGAAGCGGGGCCGTCACACCTCGACGGCGAAGTTGCCTCCCTCGGCAAGGAGATAGACGTGGAGTGTCATCACGGCGCCCTGAAAATATTCACCCCCGGCGAAAAGGAAGTGCGCCCCTTCCGGAGACGATGAACGAACTGAGTCGCAATCGGGGTCAGGGAATCCTGATGGTCATCCGCATAACGGTTGAAGCCGCTGCCGCCTTCTTCATCACGGCAGCCCTTCTGCGCTACGGGGCCACCTCGACTGCGATAGGCCGCGAACTGATTGCGGCTCAGCCGGAAATAGCCACTCTGAGCCTGACGCTGAGCGTCCTGGCCATCTGGTTGGTTGTCACTCTCTTTTTCGGGCGCATCTACTGCTCGACGCTCTGCCCCTTGGGGGCGTTGATGGACCTGAGCAGCCGCGCCCGGGCCCGCGGTCGCATCTATCGCTATAGCCGACCGCTCAACCGCCTGCGGCTCTGCGTAGCCGTCGGCATTGCCCTGGTGCTCGTCAGCGGCTGGACTTTGCCGCGCCAATGGCTGCTTCCCTTCGGGCTCTACGCCTCCTTGGTCGAGCGGCTTACGAATCCTCAGGTGAGCGTTGCCGCCTTCGGCTCCGCGGCCCTAGCGGGCGTAATCGCCGCCGTGGCCTTCAAGCGCGGACGCCTGATTTGCAACACCGTCTGCCCCGTAGGGACCGTCCTCGGGATGCTCTCGCGCCGCTCGCTGCTCCATTTCGACATAAATACCGACCGCTGCACGCAGTGTCGCCGCTGTGCCGATGTCTGCAAGGCGCAATGTATCGACCTCGAAAGCCATACGGTCGACATGAGCCGCTGCGTGGTCTGCTTCGACTGCCTCCCGGAGTGTGGCGACGACGCCATAACCTACACCCTCGGGCGGCATACGCTCTCCGACCCCATGTTAATGAGAAAAATCAACGAAAATGAAACAATATCTTGACCTTCTGAACGACATCCTGACCAACGGAGTCGAAAAGACCGACCGCACGGGGACGGGCACCCTCTCCGTCTTCGGCCGGCAGATGCGCTTCGACCTGCGCGACGGCTTTCCGCTCGTAACCACGAAGAAACTCCACCTGAAGTCGATAATCCACGAACTCCTCTGGTTTCTCAAGGGGGACACCAACGTCAGGTACCTTCAGGAAAACGGCGTCAGAATCTGGAACGAATGGGCCGACCCCGAAACGGGCGAATTAGGGCCCGTCTACGGCGCCCAATGGCGCGCGTGGCCCGACGGCAAGGGCGGCTTCATCGACCAGATTACGGAGGTCATAGAGCAGATTAAAACGAATCCTGACAGCCGGCGTCTGATTGTCAGCGCCTGGAACGTAGCGCAACTGCCCGAAATGGCGCTGCCCCCCTGCCATGCGTTCTTTCAGTTCTACGTGGCCAACGGGCGCCTGAGCCTGCAACTTTATCAGCGGTCGGCCGATTGCTTTCTCGGCGTTCCGTTCAACATTGCGTCCTACGCCCTGCTGCTGATGATGGTAGCGCAAGTGACGGGTCTGGAGCCGGGCGAGTTTATCCACACGACGGGCGACACACATCTCTATACGAACCATCTGGAGCAGGCGCGCCTGCAGTTGAGCCGCGAGCCGCGCAGGCTTCCGCGCATGGAGTTGAATCCGGAGGTAAAGTCGATTTTCGACTTCAAGTATGAGGACTTCCGGCTGACTGACTACGACCCCCACCCCCACATCTCCGCGCCCGTCGCGGTCTGAAAAAAAGGCTTGATAAACCAAGATTAAACATGATTTATCTTGATTAAACTAAAAAAGGCCGGGCGCTATGCGCTCGGCCTTTTTATTTGAGGGAAGTTAGATTATTCGCCTTCGTTGAGGATGCAGATAGCAACGCGGTTCCAAGATTCTTCCTTGAACATGTTGCCGATGCCTTCGCCTTCAGCCTTGATGCGGTCAGCCTTGATGCCATACTTGCTAACGAGCATGGTCTTCACGGCTTCAGCGCGCTTGGCAGCGAGTTTGAGGTTGAAGTCGAGGTTACCGTCCTTAGAAGCGTAGCCCTTAACTACAACGGTCGAAGCGGGGTTGTGCTTCATGTAGTCAGCGATCATTTCTACGTTGGGCTTCTGGTCAGCGGCGATGGTAGAAGAGCCGATGCGGTAGTAGACGTAGCGGATGCTTTCGAGGGTGTTGGTGTTTTCAACAACGGTGTTGGTCACAACGGGCACGGGCTTGTTGAGACATTCGTCGAGTTGAGCGGCGAGAGCGGTGTTGGCAGCAACAACTTCGGCGTTGGCGGCTACGAGAGCGGCGTTTTCAGCGCGGAGGGCGTTGATCTGGTCGTTGTAGGGGGTGTAGTCACACTTTTCAGCGAAGGTGAAGTGGTGAGAACCGTTAGAGTTACCGAAGTGGTAGGTAACGCCGGCCTGGAGTTCGGCAGCAGCGCGACGACGGTCGAAGTGAGCGGGGTTAGAGAGGTCCCAAACGATAGCGGGCTTGATAGCAACGGTCCAAGCCTTGGCAGCGCCGAGGTTGAAGTTGAAGTTAAGACCGGTCTTGGCGCCGAGGTCGTTCCAGTCCTTGCCCTGCGATTCGGGAACAAAGCCGTGGATCCAGCCCATACCTGCAACAGCCTCTACTTCGAAGAGACGGGGCTGACCTGCATAGCCGGCGAAGAGGGTACCGAGGTTAACGGCACCGAACACGCCAACGTAGGTGTTGTCAACGATGTTGTGCATCGACTCAGCGTGGTTGAAGGTAGAAGTGTTGAAAGCGGCCTGACCTTCAACGCCGATACCGAAGGCGGGAAGGAGTTGCTTGCGGATTTCGAGGCCGGCGATGCCGCGCATGTTGCGAGCGAAGGTGATGTGCTTGCCTTCAGCGTCAACAGCGGGGTTGTACATCGGAGACACTACGCCACCCTTGAGGGTAATCGAGTAGTTGTCGAAAGGCTTAGAGGGAGTCAGGGGTGCGAACTCCGCGCGGGCTACGCCTGCAAAAGCAATCAGGGCAGCAGAAGCGATGAAAAGTTTTTTCATTTCGGTTAATTGAAAAAATTTAAATGATAGATATTTTTTGAGTTAAACAAATAGTTGACTGTTTTGGTTCGACGAGGGAGAGAAAACCGACGATTTTTTTGCCCGGGGATGGTGGAGGAGGAGTTCTTCGCGCAGGCGGTGGCGGTCCATATGGATATAGATCTGAGTGGTCGAAATATCCTCGTGGCCGAGCATCTCCTGGATTGCGCGGAGGTTTGCGCCCCCTTCGAGCAGGTGGGAGGCAAAGGAGTGGCGAAGCGTATGGGGCGAGACCTCGCGGGCAATTCCGGCCCGGGCGGCAAGCGCCTTAACGATATCGAACACTCGTATGCGCGTAATGCGCTTACCCGTGCGCGGGGAGAGAAAGAGGAAGTTTTCTTCGCCGGGGGCTATTTTTCCGAGGGCGCGCTCCGAGAGCCAATCGGCGAGCGCGTCGGCGGTCACTTCGCCCATAGGGACAAGCCTCTGCTTGCGTCCCTTGCCGAAGACGGTCAGGTATCCTTCGTCGAAGAATACGGAGTCCATCCTCAGGTTGATGACCTCGCTGACGCGGAGTCCGCAACCGTAGAGGGTCTCAATCAGCGCGCGGTCGCGAACGGCTTCGCGGGCCTGCGGATCGATAGCCTCAATCATGGCGTCAATCTCCTCGACGGCGAGCACCTCGGGGAGGTGGAGGCCGGCGCGGGGAATCTCGAGCAGGAGCGCGGGGTTTGACGAAATGCGCCCGTCGAGTTGCAGAAAGCGGAAAAAGGAACGTATTCCACTGACCGTCCGCGCCATCGAGCGCGACGACAGACCGCAATCGAGCAGTGTAGCCATAAAACCGCGGAGAGTTTCGGGTTCAACGTCGGCCACCTCAATCATATTATCCTCAAGGTAGGCGCAAAGGCGGCGGGCATCAGCGCCATACGCATCGCGTGAGTTCACGCCTGCGCCCCTTTCAAGGAGCAAATAGGCATCGAACGCCTCAAGAAGTTTACGATAATTGGTCAGCATAACGTTTTCAGGCCGATAGTAACCGGGCTTAGAGGGTGCAAAGTTACGACATATCTCTAACATTTGCAAGCAAATAACCAAATTAACATTTTTTAACTTTGAGTTTTTAATTAAATTTAGGCCTTATTAGTAAATTTGCAAGCGATTTGTAGACTCATTAACTTAATTAGAAACTAATCAACCCGACGAAGATGCGAGTAAGAATCTTAGTTATTGACGACGAAGAGTCAATTTGCGAAATCTTGAAATACAACCTCGAGAAGGAAGGCTACGAGGTAAATACGGCCAACTCGGCCGAAGAGGCGCTGACCATGGATCTGCCCTCCTATCAGTTGTTTATCGTGGACATCATGATGGACAAACTGAGCGGCTTTGACTTTGCCGGAAAACTGAAAAACAACGAGGAACTCGAAAACAAGCCTATCATCTTCTGCACGGCGCTGGCCGACGAGGACGATACTGTCATGGGCTTGAACCTCGGAGCCGACGACTATATCACCAAGCCGTTCTCGATTCCGGAAGTGCTTGCGCGAGTGAGGTCAGTGCTTCGCCGCAGCAACATTCAGGACCATCTGAACCTCAACCGCTCGAAGGCCAAGTATGAATCGGACATCGTGTTCCAGGGCATCCGAGTGAACCGCAACGAAAAGGTATGCTATATCGACGGTCGCGACGCCAACCTGAGCCGCACGGAGTTTGACCTGCTGCTCTTCTTCCTCGAACACAGAAACCGCGTTTACTCGCGCGAGGAGATTATCCGCAACGTCTGGACCAACGTGGTAAGCAACCGAACTGTAGACACCAGCCTTACCCGCCTGCGAACCAAACTCGGCGCCTATGGCAAACACATTGAAACGAGAGTTGGGTTCGGCTATGGATTTAAAGAAAACGTTTAGTCTGCAATGGCGGCTCTTCCTGCCGCTGACGCTGCTGCTCTGGCTCGTTATCGGCCTCCTTATGGCGTACGTGGTACAGCACGAAAAGGAGGTCAAACGCAATGCGCTCGAAATTCAACTCAAAAACGTCAGTTCGACGATTATCCGCTCCTATCTCGACGGCAAGGACCTCCAGGAACAGGTCGACTTTATCGACGCTTTCTGCAACAACACGACACTCGACGCCCTGCGCCTGACGGTCTACACGTCTGATAACGACATGATAGCCTCGACGGAGGTCCCCGTGCTGATTGAGAGCAAGGACCACGTCATGGCCCCGGAAATGGCCGAGGTCAGAACCGACAGCATCGACATCTATACGAACATTCGCCCGTCGTTTGCCGACCATGAGAAGATGATGATCAACGCCATGACGAGCAACGACGGCGTGATTCAGGTCCTGAGCGCCATCCCCTACAACTCGGGGGTTAACCGCGCACTGAGTTACGACCCGATGATCTGGACCATCGTGATTATCCTGACCATTCTGGTCACGAGCATTTCCTTCTATCTATGCTCGATGATAAGCCGCAGCGTCTATACCCTCCGCGACTTCGCAACCAAGGCGGCCGAGGGAGATATTCCCGACATCGAAAAAATGAAATTCGCCCATAACGAACTGGGCGAAGTGAGCCGACAGATTGCCAACATCTATCTGGCCAAGGATAAAGCCCTCGTCAAGAGCAAACACGAGCATGAGGTTGCGATGCGTGCCGTCAAGGAGCGCGAAAACATCAAGCGCCAGATGAGCAACAACATCAACCACGAACTGAAAACCCCCGTGGGCATCATCAAAGGCTATCTGGACACTATCAACTCCGACCCCGACATGCCCGAGAGCCTGCGCCGCTCATTTCTGGAGAAGGCCCAGGCCCACGCCGAGCGCCTGACCAACCTGCTCAAGGACGTAAGTTCAATCACCCGTCTCGAAGACGGCTCCGAACAGGTTGAACTGACCGACTTCGACTTCCACGACCTCGTCTACAACCTGGCCAACGACCTCGAAGTCAGCCACATCAACGGCGACCTTGAATTTGAATATGAAGTACCCTTTGACTGCTTCGTCAAGGGCAACTATACGCTTATCAACAACGCCCTGATGAACCTTGTGCGCAACTCGGCCAACTACTCCAAGGGCACCAAGATTGAACTCCGCAAAATCGGCGAGACCGATACGCACTATATCTTCGAGTTCCGCGACGACGGCACGGGAGTTGGCGAAGAACACCTTTCGAGGCTCTTTGACCGCTTCTATCGCGTCGACGAAGGGCGCGCCCGCAAGAGCGGCGGCACGGGCCTCGGACTGCCGATTGTCAAGAGCACTTTCGTGGCCATCGGCGGCAGCATCGAAGTTAAAAACGTTGAGCCCCACGGTCTGGGTTTCGTCTTCACCATGGTCAAGGCCGGCGCCCCCGACCCTACCGCTATCGACAAATAATCCTCAAAACTCCTAAATAATACCTCTCAAAGCAATGAACATCGCATTTGCAGTCATCGTAGTGATTCTCGCCATCGTGATTATCAGCGCGGGCGTGAAAGTCGTTCCCCAGTCGGAAACCAAAGTAGTTGAGCGCCTCGGCCGCTTCCACTCGGTGCTCCCTCCCGGTCTCAACTTCCTGATTCCCTTCATCGACAAACCCAAGACAATCTATACGCGCCGCGTCGAAACCGCTATCGGCGGCCGCCACATCGTGCGCAACACGGCCACTACCGTCATCGACCTCCGCGAGCAGGTCTACGACTTC
>CAYUGU010000040.1:0-18030 GCA_964444345.1 uncultured Bacteroides sp. | reverse complement strand
CGACAAGCACGCCCCCTTCCAGATCGACGGCAACTTCGGCGCAACCTCCGGTATCTCCGAGATGCTCCTCCAGAGCCATGACGGCGTCTACCTCCTCCCCGCCCTCCCCTCCGCCTGGGAAGCCGGCGAAGTCAAAGGCCTCAAGGCCCGCGGCAACTTCACCGTTGACATCACCTGGAAAGACAACAAACTCGAAAAGTCGACCATCGTCTCCAATAAGGGTGCCCTCCTCCGCCTCCGCTCGAACGACATCGCCAACACCCGCCTGAGCGTCAACGGCGAAGTGATTGAGCCTGAAGTGAACGTTACCCGCTACTTCACCGAAATCCCCACCAACGAAGGCGACGTAATCGAGGCCTCCTACGACCCCGACTATGAGCAGCCCAACCAGGTTAAGGACCCGGAGCCCGAAATCCCCACCTACGAAATCACCCTCAGCCAGACCGAAGCCAACCTCAAGGTAGGCGAAAACGTTACGCTGACCGCAACGGTTGAACCCGAGTCGACCGAAACCATCAAGTGGGAATCGAGCAACAAGACCGTAGCCTCCGTGACCTCCAAAGGCAAAGTGACTGCCAAAGCCGTAGGCGAAGCAATCATCACCGCCAACCTTGGCACACTTGCCAGCGCCACCTGCACCGTGATTGTGGAAGCCGTCAGCGAAGAAGACGGACTCCACGCCGTTGAAGCCAACGCCCTGACCCTCACCGTCAGTAATGGCCGCGTAGACGTTGACGGCGCCGCCTCGGTCAAACTGATCGACTTCACCGGCCGCGTGATTGGCAAAGGCCACGACTCAATCACCACTACCCTCCACGGCCCCGCCCTCGTCAAGGCCACCACAGCCGGCGGCGCCACCAAAACCTTCAAGGTAGTCCTCTAAAACCAAATTGCGTCAACAAAAGGCGAGCCCCATCCGGCTCGCCTTTTTTATTAGTAGGGAGGGGGCGTCCAAGGGAAAGGCGGCGTCTCGCCGCCGACAAATACCCGCCCCGCCAAAGCCAATAGTAGTGCCGGAGGCACGTGTTTGTGGGTAACCCCGTACTTTAGTGCGGGGATAGGTCGGCAGCCTTCCTCGGACAGTCCCGGAGGGACGTCTAATGGTACCACAAGACGTCCCTCCGGGACTTACTCTTTCAGACGGGCATTTCTGTCCCCGCACTAAAGTGCGGGGTTACCCATAATATCGTGCCTCCGGCACACCGGAGAACTCGCGTGGTAAATTTAGGTGACGAGGTGGGGACAAACTGACCTCCCCAGCCGGGTTCCTCGGTGGTTTTTTTGGGGGATTTATGCTAAAAAACATATAATTTGTAGAAAAATGTTGCAAGATTCAATAAAAAACAATAAATTTGCGACTTCAAACTAAACTATTGTTATTATTCACTTTATATCCACCAATTATTACACTATCTAAGATGAAGAAACTCTTCACGGCATTGGCTGTAGCGGCATTGTCGCTCATACCGACAGCCCTTTCGGCCAAAACGGTGACCTTCACCATTAACGACCCATCGGCCGCGTACCTTTATGAAACCATCACCTACAATTACATTAAATTTGATGGTCAAACTTCAAAAGACGTTGACTTGGCAGACAATGCGGACGTTCTTGTTTACGTGAATAGTGGTTACAACGTCATTTCTGTTTCCGTTGGCAGCAATTCCGTAGAAGTTGGGCAGTATGGTCCCACTTTTATAAGTTCGTCGGTTTTAACCGACGGTTCAACCGTAGTTATCGAAACCAAGGCAAAAGACCCTAAAACATACTATGTTGTTGCTGACCCGACTCAGGTTTCTCTTACGGTTGATGGCGACAACGTTTATAACTCTGAGAATTTCACTGATGGCAAATGGACAGTGAAGTCTGTGCAAGATTACCCCACGTTTTCGTTTACCTGCACAGATGGATATGTTTTATCTAATGTAACCAGATCTAACGATTCATCTCTCTTCTACTCTGATTCTCAACGCTATCAATCGTCTTACTCCTTTAATCTCTCCGGAGAATCAGAAGGCGAAACTTACACTGTTACTTGTGCGAAACTATCTGAATTGCGCACAACCCACGTAAGCCTTGAAGTTCTTAACAACGATAACGAAGTGGTTACTGATGCACAGGAACTTAGCAAGGTTACGGTTTCAAGAGGAGACCAAGAGGTACCCCAAAGTGAATGGAGCGACATTGCCATTAACCCTGCAAATGAACTCCCTCTGGGAATTCGGTCATCGAACTATACCAAGAGCCTCTATAAATGTACGTTGAACGGCGTTGCTCAGACTGTTTCTTACAACGGCGGTTTCTCTCTCAGCAATCTTCAAAACGGCGATAAAATTCAGGTTTGGCCTGATTATCCCGATGTTAATGTAGCGATTACTTTTGAGGGCTTCACTGATGCTATCTCAGGAGTAACAGTCGATGACGAAAGCGTAGACGCTAAGGAATGGTCAGCAACCGGCTACACTGTAAAACTCGGATCAAGCGTTCAAGTATCGTTAGATACAAACAATTACTCTGTTGATGTTGTTACTGTTAACGGCGAAAATTATCCTACTTATTATTGCCAGTTCACCGTTAGCAGCGAAGATCCTATCACGGTTAATATCACCGGCTCTAAGAAAGAGCCATACAAGGTTACCCTGAATTACGAACCCGGCACGATTTTGGTTTATAACGCAAGCAATGCAAATCCCGACAAGGAAATCGTACTTCCCGACACCGGGGTTGCAGAAATTGAGATCCCTCAAGGAGACCGAGAACTCTATGTTAAGGCTGTTGACGGATATAAGGTTACTGAAATCTTCAACGAGACTACAGGTTCCCCGGAATATTCTACCAGCAGCGTCTCAATCAACGGTGACTGCTCACTTACCATTTACACCGTTGAGTACTCGCGTGACGAAACCTGCGTTGTATATCTTGAAGAGGGCCTCAATTGGTACAGAAAAGTGCTCTTGATCTCGCCCGACGACTTGCGTGAAGAAATTGAACTCGAAGATGGTTATAACTTCATTTCTTATAATGCATTAGACCGTCCCTTCAGTTTCTCTTGCTATCCTATGAGCGGTGAAGCCGTAGTCTACGTAAACGGCGAAAAACTTGATCCGGTTTACGATAACCCTGCATTGGCCAATTTCGAATCCAATTCGGTAATGAAGGTATTTACTTCTGCCAACTCTATTCCTACCTATGCACTGACCGTTGACAACCAGTCGGAGGGTGCTGTCCTGATTTTGGCAGACTATGTTAATGAAATCGAATCAAACGAGGCTCAAGTGATTGGTAAGACTGACGTTAAGTTTGAAATCACCGAACCTGCTGCTGAAACGACTGAATCTACCACTACCTATTCTATTAAGGTTAACGATCAGGAAGTTACGGCCAACGCAGAAGGTAACTTCATTGCCACTATCACTTCTGACTCAAAAATCGAAATTACCAAGAGCGAAACCGACCCCGACGAAGGCAACTCTGATGGTATCATCGAGATCAACGCCGAAAAGGAAGGCAATATCTATGACCTCCGCGGCGTTAAAGTAATGAATCCCAAGAAGGGTATCTTTATCCGCAACGGCAAGAAAATTGTCCTCTAATGTTTAAGGGTTTATGGTTTATGGTTGAGAGTTTATGGTTGAGGACCTCGGGTTCTTAAACTTAAAACATTAAACTACAACCATAAACCATAAACCATAAACCATAAACATTAAACACTCCAACACACTGCACAATGAAAAATCTGAAAACAACTCTCCTCTGTCTGAGTCTGGGCTTTGCGCTCGGCGCAAATGCCGCCCCTCAGTCGAAACTCGACCTTCGCGGCCGCGCAATTGTCCGTGAGGCCAAGATTGCAGCCCGTCAGTCAAAATCAACCCCCTCTCCCCGAATGGTCAAGGCGCGCACAGCCGGCGAACAGAGCCTGATGCACGCCTTCGTGACCCTCAACAGCGGATTCAGCGCGTCAGACCTGGCCGACATCGACGGCCTGACGGTTGAAAGCGAACGCGGGCCGCGAGTGCTCGCTGCCTTTCCCGAATCGGCAATCTCCCAACTTGAAAATTCAGCCGCCGTCAAGGCCGTTCAACTTGAGCGCCCCTTGAAGGCCAAACTAAATATAGCCCGCAAACTCAGCGGCGTAGACCAGATTCACCAAGGCGAGGCCCTGCCCCAACCCTACACGGGCAAGGGGGTTATCTGTGCGCTCGTTGACGGCGGATTTGACCCCAACCACGTCAACTTTCTCAACGCCGACGGCACCAACCGCATTGAAAACTTCACCTATTTCCGCCCCACGCAAAACGGCGGGGCCAACACGGAGGTTTATGGCGCCGACTATATGCCAAACATTGACACGGAGAGCAGCGAAACCTTTCACGGGACGCACACCATGGGCATCATGGCCGGCTCTTATCGCGGCAAAGTCACGGCCGGACAGTTGACCGACAACGGCGAGGGCTTCCTCGTTGCGTCGGTTGAGGAAATCGACAACCCCTACTATGGCGTGGCGCCCGACGCGGGCATTGCCGCCGCCTCCGGAGCGGGCACCGACTATTATGTAGCCCTGGCCATCGACCAGATTCTGAACTATTCCTACTGGAAAGCGTCGGAGACGAAGCAGGTGGTCCCGGTGGTGCTCAACCTCTCGATCGGCTCCAACGTGGGGCCTCACGACGGCTCCTCCTATCTCTCGCAAGTGATTGACTGGGACGTTGACGACTGCAATAAGGACAAGGTTGTTTCCTTTATCCCCGTAATCTCGGCGGGCAACGAAGGCGACCTCAACATAGCGCTCCACAAGACCCTGAGCGAGGGAGACACGGAGATGAAGACCGCGTTCCTTTCGAGCGACCTCTTTGCGGGAAAGTATCCCAACGCGCTCTACGGCCAGGTCTACCTCTATTCGGACTCGGCCGAGCCCTTTGAGGTTCAGGCCGTGATTATCAACAAGGAGCGCGGGCGAGTTGCCGTTCAGAACGCCCTGAGCGCGTCGCCCGAAGGCGCCTCGAAATATATCTGCTCGTCGAGCGACTACGTCCAGGACTCGGAGACGGAGACCGTGGTTCCCACCATGGCGAAGCACTTCGAGGGCTATCTCGGCGTGATGGGCCAACTCGACACGGAAGAGAGCGGCCGCTACGTCTCGATTATCGACATGATGCTCTGGGAGACCGAAGCCAATCAGGGCAACTACTGCGTGGGCCTGATTGTCAAGGGCAAGCCGGGTCAGCGCATCGACGCCTACTGCACGGGCGACTGGTTTGACTTCTCGGACCACGGCATGGCGGCCGACGGCTACCTCAAGGGGACGACCGACGGCACCATCTCCGACCTTGCCTGCGGCAAGAACGTCATAGTTGTCGGCTCCTACAACGCCCGCAACTACTGGGCCAACATCGACAAGACCATCGGCGGCTATCCGGACGATATGTTCTCGAACAATAAGGTGAGCGACTTCACCTCGTGGGGCACTCTGGTCGACGGCCGTCAACTTCCCCACGTCTGCGCTCCCGGCGCAACGGTAATCTCTTCGTCGAACGAATATTACATCAAGGACAACGGCGTCAAGGACGACCAACTGCAGGCCACGTTTACCGACGGCACCCGCCGCTACTCCTGGCATCAATGCGTAGGCACGTCGATGTCCACTCCCTTAGTTGCCGGCTCGATAGCCCTCTGGCTCGAAGCGGACCCGACGCTGACGCTCGAAGAAGCCCGCGAAATCATTGCCCGCACGGCCACGGTCGACGATGACGTTCGCGCCGGCAACCCCGTTCAGTGGGGCGCAGGCAAATTCAACGCCTACGAGGGCCTGAAGGAAGTGCTCAGCCGCCAGGCCTCGATTAACGGCGTCGGCGCCGACAAGGCCTCGGAACTGCTCGTCAACCGCCGCGGCGACGAAGTGGAAGTGACCCTTCCGGGTGCGCTCGATATGGACGTGCGCATCTATGCGGCCAACGGCGCGGCCATGGGCCAAGTCAAAAGCGCGGGCAATACGGCCACGCTCAGCCTCGGCGGCCTCCCCAAGGGGGTCTACGTTATCAACGTCAACGGGCTCCGCTCGCATAAACTCGTAAAATAAACCAATTCTAAGATAAAAACGCGAATGAAACAGAAGTTGAAACTTCTCCCGGCCCTGATAGCACTCCTCGCCGGGATGCCCTTAGCGGCTCAGGAATCGGAAACCCCGATTATCACCTTCAAAACGACGCTCTACGAGAACGCCGGAGCGGAAAATGCCTTCCATTTCTATATAGGCGCCAAGACCAAGACCTATGTAGACGTGGACTTCGGGTTCGGCCCCATAGAGACGGAAGTCGACGTAGCCAACTTCAGCAGCACCGAAGGGGGCATCGTGGGCACCACGGTTACGGGCAGCGTAGGCCCCGACGGCACGGTCAAAGTTTATGGCGACCCGCTGATGATTGACTATCTCGACCTTGAGGGCGTCTACATCACCGACCTCGACATCTCGGCGCTCACCAACCTTGAGATTCTCAACCTCGACCATAACGAACTGAAGGCGCTTGACCTGACCCCGCAGACCAAACTGCAGGCGCTCTACATCTCCGACAACCCCTTCGGGACTACGCCGCTGATTGTCGGCGCCAACAAGCCGGACCTGACGATTCTCGAAATGAACATTCTCGGCGCCGTTGACCCGGACTTCGAGATTTCGGGCTATCCGTCGCTCCTGTCCTTCTCCTGCTACTCGACCCCGAGCATCAAGAAGGTGACCCCGGCGGCCTGTCCGGACCTTATTCAACTGAGCATCGACGCCACCTCGGTCAGCACGGTTGACGTGAGCCAAAACCCGAAATTGCGCATCCTGAACGTCGGCGAAACCCCTATCAACAACATCGACGTCACCAACAACCCGGCGCTGACCGAACTCTACTGTCAGCACGCCGGCAACTCCTGGACGCAATATAAAATCAACGCGCTCAACCTCTCGAAAAACCCGAACCTGACGCGCCTGATGTGTCAGGGCAACAACCTGAACGAGATTGACCTGAGCAACAACCCCAACTTGGTTTCGCTCTACGTCAACGGCAACAACCTGACCTCGATCGACATCTCGAAAAACCCGTATCTCGCCGACGTAAACGTCTCCAATAACTATATGGACTTCAATACGATTCCGGTTCCGCGCGAAACGTTTACGGAATATACCTACTATCAGCACGACTTCCCTGTCGACCGCTCGTATGCCGTCGGGACCACGCTCGACTTCGCCTCGCGCGTAGTTCGCCCCGACTCCGAGACCTGGTATGCGCTCTTCTCGCGCAAATATTCGTCGGCCGGTATTCCCGAAGATACGGAACTTGACCCCGAAGAGTATTTCAGCGTTGAGGAAGGCAAGGTGACCCTCCTGAAGGAAGTTCCCGACTCGGTCTACCTGGCTTTCGCCAACTCGCTCTACCCCGAATATGACCTCCATACGTCGCTCTTCATGATTAAGAGCGAGGCCGAGTTCGGCAAAGACAACGTGGCCGTTTCGATGCGTCCGCGCCCCGCCACGAAGACCATCACGCTCTCCGTAGGTATGCAGGGCGCCACTCCCGAGAATCCCAAGAAATTCTCGGTTGACTTCGGCGACGGCAAGCCCGTAGAGTTCACCACGACCACCAGCGGCCTCCCCGCCGAAGCGAACGCCACGGCGGCCAAAGCGGGCAACATCATCATTATCTACACGCCCGAGGGCGAGGAAATGTCGGCCCTGGCAATGGACAATATGGGCCTCATCACGCTCGACGTCACGGCCGCCCACTGCCTGACGGACCTGAGCGTCACCAACTGTAACCTCCCGCAGATTGACCTTTCCTGGAACCGCTGCCTGACTAACCTCGACCTTTCGGGCAACAGCCTGACCACCCTTGCTCTCGAAGGGGTCTACGAAAGTTACTCGAAGACCATGATTCAGAGCATCAAGGCCTCCAACAACAAACTGACCGCCCTGACTCCCGGTCTGCGCCCCGCAACCTATGTAGACCTGAGCAACAACCAGTTTGAGACCATCAACCTCGAAAAGGCCGCAGAACTGCAGTATCTCGACCTGAGCGGCAACGTGCTGACGGAAATTAACCTTCAGGACCTCGAATCAATCAAGACCCTGAATCTGAGCAACAACAACCTCGCGGAAATCGTGGTTCAGGACTACGTGACCCCCGACCTGCTCGACCTGAGCCTCAACCGCTTCCCCCTCTCAACTCTCCCCGCCTCGACCGGCGCCAAGACCTATGTCTACGCACCCCAGAAGCAATGGACCCTCCCCGAAGAGGCCCCGACGGCCAACCTCAGAAAGCAGTTGCTCGACGACAAGACCGAGTTCGCCTGGTTTAAGGCCGACGGCACGCCGATTGAGGGCGACGGAATCAAGCAGAACGCCCCCGGCATTTTCCAACTGCTCGATACGAGCCTCGGCAAAATCTATTGCACCTTCACCAACCCGGCCTTCCCGGACCTGACGGGCGAAAACGTTTATCGCACCACTGACGTTGAGGTTGCCGAGATGCCCACGAACGTAGTCTTCTCGATGAAGACCCTCCAGTCGGGCACCGGCTCATTCGGCCTGACCGCCACAGAAGATAATCAGTCGCTCTACATTGACTGGGCAGGCAACGGAGCCCTTGAGCAGTATGTTATCGGCAAGAAACTCCAGACGTTTGAAATTCAGACGGTTGCCGACGCCGACGTGAAAATCTACACCTATCAGCCGGACTCGCACATCACGGTGTTCTCCCTCGCCGCCGGACCCCTCGAATATTTCGACGCCTCGAAACTCACCGAACTGATCCACTTCACCGTCAGCGGTTCGAACCTCCCGGCCGACAAGATGACGCTCCCGCCGTCAGACCTCAAAGAATTAGTGATTATCGGCTCGCAACTCGACTCGACGGAGCCCTTGAAGAACTACCCGAACGCAAAGATGGTTAACCTGAGCGAAAACAACCTGACCGAACTGGACCTCAGTTACTTCCCGAAGGCCACGTTTGTCTATGCTCCCCACAACAAGATTTCGTCGGTTAAGTTCGAGAACCCCGCGCTGATCAGCCTCGCCATTGAATTTAACGAAATCGAAAATATCGACTTCACCGGCGCGCCCGCCCTTCAGCAACTCTGGATTTCTTACAACAAACTCCATAGCCTCGACATCTCGATGCTGCCCGTGCTCAACTGGCTCATCATTGAAAATAACTACTTCGACTTCAATACCCTCCCGGAAAGCCGCGAGACGTTCAAGCGCTACTCCTACAATCCGCAGTATCCCATCGAAGCCACGGTTACCGACGACCATATCGTCGACCTCAGCGGCTACGGCGCTACCACTTTCCGCTGGTTTATCGATACGCCCTATTATGACACGGATGGCGGACTCGTAGGCGAAGAACTCTATGTCAACGACGAGTATACGCTCGAAAACGGAGTGACCACCTTCCTGAAGAACTTCACCCACATCATGTGCGTGATGAACAACCCGAAGTTCCCGGCGCTGAACCTCTACACGAACTTCATCGACGTGCGCGTCGAAACCTCAATTTCCGAAGTTGAGTCGCCCGAGAGCGCTCCGCGCGGCGTCTACGACCTGCAGGGTCGCCCCGTTCAGAACCCCGGACGCGGCCTCTACATCGTCAACGGTCGCCTCGAAATGCTCCGCTGACACTCCCCCCCGATTGACTCTTTAATCAAGGTCCTTAAAGTCCGGCAAAGGCTTTAAGGACCTTTCCTTTTAAACCAAACCGGGGCGAAAGGTGTTTTTAAGATATGTTCAACTATTTAGGAGAGATACTTAGAGATTATCCCGTGATTGCGGTATTCCTGACCGTCGGACTCGGGTTTTACTTAGGGCGATTGAAGTTCAAAGGCTTCTCGCTCGGGGCCGTTACGGCCGGGCTTTTGGTCGGCATAGTGATTGGCCAACTGTTTCATGTCCAGGTATCAAACGAGGTCAAGAACATCTTCTTCATGCTCTTCCTCTTCTCGATAGGCTACAGCGTCGGCCCCGACTTTTTCCGTTCGCTCAAGGGCTCGGGGTTGCGTCAGGCCCTCTTTGCCGTCATCATGGGCATGAGTTGCTTCGCCGCCGTTGTCGGCGCGGGCAAGATTATGGGCTATACGTCGGGCGAAATCGTCGGTATGTTCAGCGGGTCGCAAACCTGCTCGGCCCTGCTCGGAGTGGGCAGTGAGGCGATTGAAAACGGCGCCGGAACCGCCGCCGAAAAGCAGGCCCAGTTGAACCTGATTCCGGTATGCTATGCCGTCACCTACGTCTTCGGGACGCTCGGCACGGTAGTGATTCTCAGTCTCCTCGGGCCCAAACTCCTTGGGGGCGTCGAGAAGATTCGCCGCGAGGCCGCACGCCTGCAAAGCGAGTACAGCCAGACTCCCTGGCGCGACGACCCGGCCTATCGGTCGGCCCAGAGCAAGGTTGCCTACCGAACGTTCAAAGTGACCGACCCGGAGTTTGAAGGGGGCGTCACCGTCAGGCGCGCCGAAGCCCTTTTGCGCTCGCGGGGCGTCAGGGTTTTCATTGACCGCATCCACCGCGCGGCCGACGACTCTATTGTCCCGGCCACGGCCGACTGCCTGCTTCAAACGGGCGACACCATAGTCGTCTCCGGGCGGCTGGAAAACATTGTCTTAGCCCCGAACTTCATCGGCCCGGAGGTGGCCGACGCAAAGTTGATCAACTTCCCGGTCAAGCAGGCGCCGGTGCTCCTTCGCAATCGTGAGGTCGACGGCGGCACGCTCCGCTCGCTGCTCGAACGCAAGTATATGCACGGAGTGATGATTAAGGAAATAGAGCGCGGAGGCCGCTCCATTGACCTCGACGATGAGGAGGCGCTCAAGCGCGGCGACCTTATTACGCTCGTAGGCCCGCGCCAGGCCCTTAACCGCGCCGCCAAGAAACTCGGCCACCTCGACCGCCCGACGACGCATACTGACATAATGTTTCTCTGCCTGTCGCTCTTTGTGGGCGGCATCTTCGGGACGCTGACCGTCCGCTTCGGCCATGTCCCCGTAAGTTTTGGAACTTCGGGCGGCTCGCTGATTGCGGGCCTCGTCTTCGGCTGGCTGCGTACGCGCCGCCCGACCTACGGCAAGATTCCGCGCTCGGTCATCTGGTTTCTTAACCAGTTGGGCCTGAATATGTTTATCGCCGTCGTAGGCCTCAACTGCGGTCCTCAGTTCATTGAGGGCATCCGCCAGGTTGGCTGGATGCTCCCCGTGGTGGCCGCCGTGGCAACCACCCTGCCGCTGCTTTTCGGCCTCTGGCTCGGACATAAGGTCTTCAAATTTCCGGCGGTCTTCACCCTCGGCTGCTGCGCCGGAACCCGCACCTGCACGGCCGCGCTCGGCGCCGTTCAGGATACTCTCGACTCGACGCTTCCGACCATCGGCTATACCGTCACATACGCCGTCAGCAATATCCTGCTGATAGTCTGGGGACTGCTCGCAGTACTCGTAGCATAAAATTATGTTAAAAAATTTGTTAATGTGAACTAAATGTTATACCTTTGTCACGCATTTGTGACAATAAAACCGCACAAATCCATTTAATTTCACATTCATGAACTGCGTCAATAAACTGATAATCACATTGATAGCGGTGACATCCGTCGCCGCCTGTTTTGCCGCAAACACCGGAATTGATGAGCGGCGACACAAAGAAATTATCGACAGCATCCAGAACGAACTGAGCCTCGCAAAGACCTCGGCCGACAGTCTGCCGATGCTTTTCGACCTATATGACCTTGCCCCTTACGGCGAACGATATCCGATTGCCGACCTGCTCTATCAAACCGCCGTGCGCGCCAAGAACCGCAAAGTCGAAGGCGAGATGTGTTTCCGTCTGGCCGACATAGCGATGACGATGCGCGACCCCGACCTGGTTCAACTTCAACTCGAACGCTCAGAGCGCCTCCCGGACTCGGAAGATAAGGAGATAATTCGGTGTTATATAAAGACTTGCGTAGCCCCCTCGAAGGCCTTCCGCAATGAGCAGGACCAGTCGGAGACCATACGCCAACTGCTCGAAGAGGTCAACGACGCCGAACAGCACCCGACGCTCAACCGCTATGACCGCATAGCCAAACTCTTCAACCTCGCCGAATGTATCCAGGGCTACACCCAGGGCGTCTTCCTCACGGAGTTTATGGACCAACTGGAGAACGAACTGATTAAGATTCCGGCCGACAAGGGCGTCATTTTGCGCAATAAGTTCTACGCAACCGCCGCCATGTTCTATATGCGCAACGAGCAGTTTGACAAGGCGATAAAGGCCGACCGCAAACTCCTCTCGGTCATTGACCGCATGGACTCGCAAAACAAGGAGACCGGCCGCAAATTCCGTGAATTTACGGTCTACCGATTCATAAGTTGCCGGCGTATGCTGAAAGGCTATGAATATATGAGCCTCGCCGAGGTGGAGTCAATCTATGACGCAATCATGGAGATGGCGAAGGTCAATACAGACATTGCCGACGATATTGAGGTTAACCCCGTGGCCCAGATGGTTCTCCACATGAAGCGCGAGGAGTATGACCGGGCGCTCCCCCTGCTTAAAATCCTGACGGCCAACGCCCAGACGCTCTACGAGAAGAAATATTACCTGCGCCAACTCATCAAGGCGGCCGAAGCCGTGGGCGACACGGAAGCCCTGACCCCGGCCCAGGCTGAATATTGCAAAATCCTCGAACAATATACCGACGAGAAGACGGCCGAACGCACGCGCGAACTCGAAATCAACTATAACTATCAGGCGCTGCGCGACCGCTCAGAGGAGGAAATCAGAAATCGACAGAAGATGGTGACCACCCTCGCCATAGTCTCCTCCGTCCTGCTCGTAATCGTGATTATCGTCCTGATAATCTCGACTACGCGAATGAATAAGCGCAAACGCAAACTCGCCGAAGTCAACGCCAACCTGCGCCGCGAAAGCGACGAACTCCGCAAGACTACGGAGTTGCTCACGGCCGAGCGCAACCGCGCAACCAAGGCGATGACCGAGAAGACCCAGTTGGTCAACTACGTGACCAACGAGGTTATCCACCCGATTAACTCGATTATCGAATACTCGCAGATGCTCGTCGACAACGCCCAGGGCGAAAACAAGGTCTACCTTGAGCGCTTCAAGGGGATTGTCAACATGAATATCAGCCTGCTCCAGGGCCTCGTGGCCGACGTTCAGGAACTCGGCGTCGCCGAGAGCGGTTCGCTCCCCGTCAACATCACCCCGGTCGACCTCAACGCCCTGGCCGTCAAGACAATCGAGAACGTGGCCTCGCAAGTGCCCGCCGGAGTGACCCTCAACTTCGAGCCCGCCAACGGGGGCGGCAAGTTCGTGTTCGATACCGACCCGCGCCGCGTGGAGGTAGTCCTGCTCAACCTCCTGACCAACGCAATCAAGTTCACCACCTCCGGCGCCATCACCCTGCGCCTTGAGGACGACCGGGAGAAGAGCGACGCAATCTTCTCCGTGACCGATACGGGCATAGGGATTCCCGCCGATAAAGCCGAAAGCATTTTCAACCGGTTTGAGAAACTCAACCCCGACGTCAAAGGCCCCGGGCTCGGGCTTAACGTTTGCCAACTCGTGGCTCAGGCGCTCAACGCCGACATTGCGCTCGATACGTCGTATCCGGGTCCCGGCTCGCGCTTTGCCTTCACTCTTCATACCCCCCAAGAATGAAAAAAATTGGAATAATCGTTGCTATGGATAAGGAGTTGCGCCTTTTGCTTCCCCTTATTCAAAGCCCTGAAAATATTGAAACCGAAGGTTTTACGCTCTATGAGGGCACGGTTGGCAGCCACCCGGTCTGCGTGATGAAATGCGGAATCGGCAAGGTTAATGCCTCCCTTGGCTGCTCGGCCATGATTCGCCGTTTTCACCCCGACCTGATTATCAATACCGGAGTAGCCGGCGGCACGGGCGCCGCCGAAGTGCTCGACGTGGTTGCCGCCACCGGCGTTGGCTATCACGACGTTTGGTGTGGCCCCGGCACGACCGAAGGCGAAGCCGCCGGCTGTCCGCGCCTCTTCCCGGCGGCTCCGGAGGTTATCGAGGCCCTCAAAGCCTCTGAGGGAGTGAAGTTTGGCGTAATGGCCTCGGGCGACATTTTTGTCGACTCGCCCGAAACCGTCGAGCGTATTCTTCGCCTCTATCCCGACGCCCTCGGCTGTGATATGGAGAGTGGCGCCCTCGCCCAGACCTGCCATCATTTCGGAGTGCCCTTCGCCTGCCTGCGCGTGATTTCCGACACCCCCGGACGAGTTTCCAACAACGGCGCCCAATATGAGTCGTTTTGGGAAGCCGCCCCCGCCGAAACCTTCGAAATCCTCAAGTCCCTCCTAAAAAAATTGTAGTTGATGGTTGATGGTTTAAAGTTGATGGTTTAGAGTTGATAGTTGTCCATAAACCATAAACTATAAACTATAAACCATAAACCCATAAACCATAAACCATAAACTATAAACCATAAACCCATAAAAGTCCTTGAAGAAGATTCCCTCATTTACGATCGACCATACGCGCCTGATGCCGGGCGTCTACGTGAGCCGCCGCGACTTCACCCCCGCGGGCGACTGCATCACGACCTTCGACGTGCGCCTGACCGCGCCCAACCGCGAACCCGCCGTCAAGCCCGAGGCGCTCCACTCTATCGAGCATCTGGCGGCTACCTACCTGCGCAACGACCCCGAATGGGCCGACCGCATCGTCTATTGGGGCCCGATGGGCTGCTGCACAGGCTCTTATCTTCTTGTGCAGGGCGAAGTGGAGCCGACGGAAATAGTCCCGCTACTGAGCCGTATGTTTGACTTCATCGCAGCCTTCGAGGGAGAAATTCCGGGCGCCACTGCCGCCGATTGCGGTAACTACACCTTCAACGACCTCCAGGAAGCGAAAGCCGTCGCCTCCCGCTTTGCCGCCAAATTGAAGTCACCAGACCTCCCTACCTCCTATGAATAAACCGCTCGTAGGCCTGACCGCCCTGGCCCTCGCCCTCGCTGCATGCGGAGGGCCGAAAAAATTTAAGGTCACAATCGATTCCGACAATCTCGGAACGCAAAAACTGACCGTTGTCTATACCCTCCCCGACGGAAACCGGGCCGTTCTGGAGCCCACGGTCGTTGACGGACACGTGGAGTTCACCGGCAGCGCCCCTGAGCCTTCAACGGTTGAAGTATTCGCCTCCTCGGGCAACAAAATCGCTGAATTTAAGGCCTGGAACGGCGACAAAATCATCATCAACCTGACGGCCGACGGAATGACAATCAGCGGCACGTCGGTTGCGCCTGACAGCACGACAATCAGCGCGCCCGATTCCCTCAGATTCGCGGCTCCAAGAGTAGTCATTTTGCGTGACTCGTCGGAGGTTTGGGCTACCGAAGGCATATGGATATTCACCGCCGAGGCGGGCGAGCGCACTGCCGCCGTCATGGACTCAATCAAGGCCCACCGCAAAACCGTGCGCGACGTTTTTGTAAGCACCGACTATGACACCTGGCGCGACATTCAGCGCCACGACTCGGCCAACTGGAAGCAAGGCCTCCTGCCCGAAGGCCCCGTAGCCGTCGAGGCGCTGACCTCCACCCCCCTGCTCCTCGAAACCGACTCCGCCGGCCGCATCCTCCGCACCGTCAAACTTTAATCGCGGGATTTTTCGGGATGATACCAGTTGGCGGAGGTTTGGTAGAGGGCGATTGCGCGATTGATTAGCGTGGAGTCCGGAGTGGCCAGCGGCTCAGTGTTGTAGGGATTATCCTCCGTGGGCACCACGCGGAACTGCTCGACGCGGCGCACGGGCGAAAGCACGGTCAGCACTCCGTCTTGAAGGTAGCCAAGATCCTCGTAAGTGGCGAGGAAGGCGCGCTCGGTGAAGTCGGGCGAGAGGATATTTTCGCCGAAGAAGTATGATTCATAGTCCATTCCGAGGAGGGCGTAGAGCGTCGGCATCAGGTCGATTTGCGAGCAGAACTTACCGACGGCTTGCGGCTCGATGCGCCCGGGGGCATAGATCATCGCCGGAATATGATATTTTTCGAGCGGCAGGTCGGTCTTGCCGGCTGACGAGGCGCAATGGTCGGCCACCACAACAAACACCGTGTTGTCAAACCACGGCTCCTTCTCGGCCAGGCGGAAGAATTCGCCTAAGGCCCAGTCGGCATACATGACGCCGCCGGCACGGGTCTTCGAGTCGGTCGGAATCGGGATGCGGTTTTCGGGATACGTATAGGGGCGATGGTTAGAAATGCTCATGATATGGGCGAAGAAGGGTCCTTGCGGGGCAATAGTGTCGAGGACGCTGATTGCCTTGCGATAGGAATCTTCGTCGGAGACGCCCCATATATTCTTGAAGGTGATATCCTCGGGCTTATAAGCGGCAGCGTCGACAATCTCGTAGCCGTTTGAGCCGAAGAAGGTGCCCATATTGTCGAAATAACTGTTGCCGCCATAGAAGTAGAGCGAGCGGTAGCCCTTGGGCGCGAGCATCGAGGCGCCGGAGCGCATGCCGCCGCAATCGGGCCGCTTGATGATGCTCTCGCCGGCGCAGGGAGGGAGCGAGAGGGTCAGCGCTTCGAGGCCGCGCACGGTGCGGTTGCCCGTGGCAATCAGATTGTCGAAGACGAGCGAGCGGAGGGCCAAAGAGTCGAGGTTGGGCGTGATTCCGCGGGTCGAGCCGTAGCGCTCCATAAAGTCGGCACTCATGCTCTCGAGGGTTATCAGCACGATATTGGGGCGGAGCGAATCGGGGCCGGCAATGTGGCGCTGATTCTCGCCGGTGCTGCCATAGATTTCGTGGACAATCGCCTCTGCCTCAGCCTCCGGGAGGGTCAAGTAAAACTGCGTGTAGTCGAGATGATTCTTGCGGAAAGCGTCAAAAAACTTATAGGGGCCGTTGGCCTGCAGTTCATTGTAGTAGGTATTTCCGGTCTGCTGAAAGCGGGTGTTGAAAGTAATCAGCCAACAACTCAGCGCGGCCGCAATCAGCCAGAGCAACGCAGCCGGCAGTTTCCACCGTCCGGGAAGGAAGGCGGCGAGTTTGCGCGCCTCGGGGCGGAAGAGCAGCCAAGTGGTCAACGCGCTGACAACGACCACGGCAATTGCCAGCGGAACAATCGAATAGGACTCCATAATATTGCCAATGACCTCATTGGTATATATCAGATAGTCAACGGCGATGAAGTTATAGCGCACGTTGAATTCATCCCAGAAGAAATACTCGCTGCACGCATTAAAATAGATAACCAGAACGTAGATTCCGGTCAGCGCCCAAAACCAGAAGCGGCGCCACCCCTTGCGAATCTGCGGGCAGAAGAGCCGCAACCCGAAACTCAGCGCCCAGAACCCGAAGAGGCAGCGGGCCAGCAGGGGCACGACCGAGCCATACTCGTTGAAGACCGTGTTGAAGCAGCATACGTAGAGAAACGCCGCAACAAGCAGTCCGAAAAGCAGATAACCCACGGGCCGGCGAAACTTTCCGTCGCCTATCGAAAGGCAGTAGGCAAGCAGAAAAACAAGCGCGATAACAACGAAGCAAAGGTCATTGACCGCCCCGAGCAAGAAACTCATAACCCACTGGCCCGCAGTCATTTCGAGCGAGCCGGGAGTAATGGCAATCAGCACTATGCGCACCAAAAATTCTACTATGAGCGACAGCGCGACCATCTTAGCCGCCAGTCGACCGAAAAGTTTCATTCCGTCAGTCATCAGATTTCAAATTAAAAAACACACGGCAAAATTACGCAAAAACTTCGAGACAAACAAACCCCGCCACGGGAGGAACGCTCCGCCGCTGTTCAAAAGAGCCCGCAAAATTGGGAGGCGGCATCGCCGCCCGAGTAGTGCCGGCCAAAAGAGGCTGCGCTTTTTTGTGTGATAGAAATTAATTGTCGCTTTTACGTCGGTTGCAGTCAGCACATAACATTTGGCAATTTTCAGCCACGGTTTTTCCACCTTGACTCCAAGGCGTGATATGGTCTCCTTGCATTTCTGAAATTTCAAAATGATTTCCGCATTTGGGACAGAGACCA
>CAYUGU010000039.1:0-19579 GCA_964444345.1 uncultured Bacteroides sp. | reverse complement strand
CGCCTGGGCCAAGGAGCAGGGCATGGACTTCGGTCAGATGCTTGCCAATATCTACCTCGAAAACGGCTTCTCGAAAGAAGAGGGCATCTCGGTTGTGCGCCCCGGCAAGACCGGCGCCGACGAGATTCAGGCAATGATGAAGGCCTTCCGCGCCAACCCGCCCAAGCAACTCGGCGGCTCCGACGTGGTGACCGTCAAGGATTATGCCGACCTGAACGTAACCGACGTCAAGTCAGGCACTATCTCTAAGATGGACATGCCGACTACCTCCAACGTGCTGCAGTTCTTCACGGCCGACGGCTCCAAGGTCTCCATCCGCCCCTCTGGCACCGAGCCTAAGATTAAATTCTACATCGAAGCAAAGGCCACGATGAAATGCGCCGGCTGTTACGACAAAGCCAACGCCGAAGCCGACGCCAAAATCGCCGCCATCAAAAAAGACCTGGGCATCTAATCCGCCCGGCGTCCCCTACCCCCCCCTTTAGCGACCCCGCCCTGCCCCGGCAGGCGGGGTCCGCTACTTTTTTATTGCGCAGTCAGTATTTCCTTACATTTACTCAGGATTTGGTCTATTGGAAGACTACATTCCTCCGTGTGACCGTCAGGATAGGTAAAACTCCATTCTTTCTGCTTCCAATCACTCCAATGGCAAACACGCACTACCTCACCGGGGTCGGCGCAATGCAGTACCAATGTGGCATCATCTCCACCGCTTTTAACAGCCTCGTAATGAATCTTTTCTTCACAATCAGGGTCTTCATTAAGCATAAAATAGAGCAACAGAGAATATAATTCATCATGAAAGCCATTGAGTTGCGTGGTATGCAATATCCTGACATCCATGCAATTATCACCCCATTGAAAATGTAAGAAGCCCCTTTGGGCTCGTTCCAAAATCGAATGGCCATACTTTCCGGAAAGGATTTGACGCCAGGGCTCAGCATTTTCAATGGTTCGGGAGGCAATCACCTCAAGTGATTTTTTTACGTCGTCAGGATTAAATTGCCCGTCATCCAACAGTTCCTTGAAAAACATGCGGCTATCCCGGTGGCCTCTGCCGATGTTCAGAATCACATGCCATGAATAGTCACGGTCATTTCGATGATTGGCAATGTTTCGCCTCGATTTGTCCTCAATCAAATAATCGCCGAATTTCAGCAATGCCCGAACTAACAGATGCTCCTTAATTATATCATTATCATAGTTTAGATTATCGAAAACAGCAACTGCTTTTTTCTTATAGTCTACGAAAGACTCAAAAAGCGCGGCTTCCTGTTCATTAAGCGAAAGTTCATTCAGGACAAATCTACCCTCATAATTAAGGCCCGCAACGCCGGCTGACTCCAAAAGAAAGCCAATTTGCCGGTCCATAAAAGTATCATTCTCGGCCTCTTCTATGGCGTCAGCCCAAGAAACGGGTTGCCTTAATCGCAACTTAGCCTTGACAATTTCTTCTTGTAACTGATAAGACGATATACCAACTATATTAGGAAATTCAGCGGAAGCAAGCCATTCGTAGACTCCAAGGTTGGACTCCACATAACTGTTCAGAAGAGAATTTACGCCCTTAACAGCGTTGATTAACCCGGGCGCACTATCAACATTGCTATCCTTAAGCAGGTTTTCTATTGTCCGAAGCCAGCGTCCCTTTTCGGATTCATCTTTTTGCAGCAAACTGAATCGTAACCACGCATATGCCAGTATTGTTTTGTCATAACTCAGTTGCTCGCCGGCCAATAATTTCGTGAAATCATTATTAGAGCCCAAAATCGCCTGATCCCGACATAGATAATCAAGGTCTTCATAAATGCGTTCAAGCAGTTCTTTTGAAAACACTACTGAGCATGCCTCATATGCGTTGTGGGCAAAACGCATGGGCTTATCATTGCGTTCAAAAAGTTCGTCGGCATACTGATTTAACTTTTCTTGCCCGACGGCAACAGCCTCTGCCGGAATCAAGAACTTCAGCAGGCGCTGATACAGTATGTCGACATCATTAGAGTTCTCAGTCCCTCTTCTCCTATACAGCCAAAGGGAATCACACCATTTCCCGTCTACGTTCAGTTTGAAATCTTTCTCCTTTTCGGGATACTTCTTCTCGAAATCTTCAACCAATTTACTCTTAAATATTTCAAAATCAGTGAGGTCCAATCCTCGGGAGTTCATTTTTATAAAGAGGTCGTCGGTTCTGGTAAATTCATTGAGCGACTGAAATTGAAATTCCAAAGCACCTTCCAACAAGCGCTTCCAAGCATGATTTATACGCCCAAAATCGCCGGTAAAACTATTGAAATAGCGAGAATGAATCTCGTCAAGCATAACGAGCATTCCGTCGACAGTCGGGTCCGCATCCCATTGAGGGAAAAACCATTCCTGATTGCTAATCACCTCGCTCGGTCTTTGACAAAAATACTGTTCCTTAATTTCAATGCGCAAATCGTCCGAATATCCAATGAGTTCACGACAAAAGCGGGTAGAACTATCGCGAGTGACATAGGAGAATTTGAAATCAATCCGGTCAGAAGTCTGCTCGTCGGTCGTCACCCAGTAAAGATATAGATGAACCAAGAATAAGGTAGTCAGACGCTGCTGGCCGTCGAGAGGAATAAAGACGCCACTATTAGTTGACCCGTAAACGAAATTAAAGTTTTTTTCCTCGTTTTCGGAATCCAGAGTGGACACTATTGTATTAACTAACGATTTTCTAATGACCGTAGCCTTCTCAGAGAGACGCCCTTGGGCGTAATCCCGTTGAATTCGAGGAATTATTATCTGAAAATCAGCAATCAGATCAAGTAATGTTAGGGTCTTCGACATAATTTAATCTATTCCTTGGGGTAATTCAAGTGTAATATACGGGCTCAAAACTTTACAAAGTTCACTCCAATAGGCTTTAGCATCCTCGCGCGTCCATGACATCATATTGGTCAATTTGCGCGAATATGCTTTCTCGAACACATTGCGGGTCCCGACCGGAGTGTATACCTCAAACTCATCGTTAAGAATACGCTTTCTTTTTACCGGGAAAAGCGAATTACCGTAACTCCGGTTAGTTCCGGCATTTAACAAAACAAAATTCCAAATAAAATCCTTTTCAGTTTGGCCCTTGTCCTTTTTAATTACTTCGTCCTTAAAGCCGTCCTCGTTGGTTTTAAAATACACCAGAATGTCGTTAAATAACGCTCTTAAATCTTCCTCAGGGTATTCGCCGGAACAATTTCCCGCCGCAGTAAGACGCTCCACGAAAACGCGTTCTTCTTCATTGAGTGAATCCAATTCTTTCCCCAATTTTATCTCTTCATCTTCTAAAAAGAGTTTCCCGGTAAAGAATTCAATCATCTCACGAGCAAATTTTTTATGCTCACCCTTTTTCGCCTTTGCATCCGTAGCAGAGGCAATATGCTCCTGGTCCCAACCTTTTTTCTTCACATTTTTATAGCATGCGAAAGAAAAACGGGCGGTAGTTCCAACTCTCTTATCTTCTGCCAAGGCATTATATAAGAAAAGAACTTGCGACAATTTGTAATTTCCGTGGAATAAATCTCGGGGAGCAATCTCGTTCAATGAATCTCTTATCCGCTTATCCAATACCGCTATCTGCTCATCTTTTTTCTTCCCTTTGAGAAGGGCAATAAGAGAACTTACGGTATCACCCTTTCCATACTCAAGGAGATACCCGATACGATGGTATAACGGACGGCTATTATACCATTCAACAAGTTTGTCGAATATTTCTTTGACTTCACGCCAAATTACCTCCGCAATTTCAAGTTTATCTTCTGCTGCCCTAAATACCTTATTAACCTCGTCGAACGTGAAACATTCGTTATCAGCGTCTCCCTTTTGTTTATTATATTTCAAGTCAAAAAGATACTCAATATTAGTATCATACGCAAACGGATGGTTTGAGGAATAGATAAAGCCCCAAAATTCCTTGTCATGGAGCGTACGCTCAACCGCGTCCCATTCCAAAGCAATCCTGTTCAACCGATATTCTTCATTTTCGCGACCCTTCAGATTTGAGTCCTGAACGAGTAGAGCCTTTATGAGTTCCGCATTATTCAGTTTTAACCTGCCTGCGTTAATATCATCAAAAATGTCATTGTTAGAGTCGCTCGTTTTAGTCGGGGTATAAGGAATAAATTTAACTCTCCTATACAAGAAGTTTCTAAATTCCCTGAGTTCCTCGTCAGACTTACCCTTAAGTAGTTCATATGCTCTGCAATAGACTTCAACGAGATGATAATAATCGCAGTTTCGGCCCATCAGGTCTTGGGCCGCATCATCATCTTTCGACCGAATATACTTAATTTTATTAAGCCAATCTGCGCTTTCGCCCCTTGTTTCGTAAGTTATGTCAAAGAACTTGTCGCTATCGTCTTGATTTTTGACACGAATCAGGGAATGAATAGCCTGAAGAATAAGCAAAATCGTGGTTAGTCGCTGCTGCCCGTCTATAACTTCCTTATAGCATTCGCCATCGACCACCCTCTCAACCGTCACCAGAGGTTGAAGACAATAGAAATCACTACTATTTTCCGCAACTTCCTTTTTAAACTCCTCGATGTCTTCAATCAAGCGTTCAACCTGAGTGTTTGTCCACCTATAACCTCTCTGATAGGCCGGGACAAAAAAACTCGATTCAAGCAAATCTCCAACTGCAATCAATCCGTCATCACTCATATTATCTTCACGCATAACTTAAACATAATTTTTCAATCACAAAGTTATCAAGAATGTTTCATATTTCCAAATATATCGGGAAAAAATGAGGCGGGCCTTGCGGTCCGCCTCCATCCTTAAGAGTTGGTTGAATTAAGTTTTTAAGGATGATTTCGTTTAGAGGTTGGTCAGGAGGATTCGGGTTCCGTCGGCCTGAACGGCGTAGACGCCACAGCCGGCGGTCTGAATCTTAGAGGGGATGGTGAACGTCAGGTAGTTGGAGGCGTAGCGAATCTCGCCGTAGGAGGCTCCTTTCTTGACGCGCACTTCAATGGCAACGGCGTTCTCGCAGTTGACCGTAGTCACGTTGTTGCCGCTGACGGTTGCCGAGGCGTTGGATGCCACCTTGAGGTTCTGCTCGTAGGCCGTATAGTATCCGAGGTTGCCGACCATATCGAAGGCATAGTCGCCGGGCTTGGGTCCTTCGTTGCCGTTGCGGTCTTCGATATATTCGAGGGCGTGTTTGGGCTTGGGATATTTGGCCATACGCTCCTTGGCATTGTTAATCATATCGATAGTCACACGATAGGGGTAGTTGCCATACTGGCTGACGGTGCTGTTCAGCGGGCGGAAGAAACCCCAGGCTTCGAAGAAGTCGGTAAGGTCCTCGCCGGCAGCCTGCGAGCAGGCCACGGCAAATTCGAGTTGCTTCTTGCCGCAGTTTTCGCCCTCGTCGAGGCCGAGTTCGCGCATAATCTTGAACACGCGGCCAAAGAATTTTTCGTCTTTGCGCACGCGGTGGTAGTAGTTCCATAACTGCCAGTTCATACGCATATGTATGCCGGTATCTTCGTCGAAATACTCGCCGTTGCTCTTGCGTGGAATCTCGGGGCCGGTGCTCAATTCGTTGAGCATCGAGGCCCAGGAGTGGCCCATCTCGTAAACGGCCTTGAAGCGGTAGGCAAGACCGCGGCCGCGGCTATTGTATTTTCCGAAGCGGTAGAGCACATAGTTGGAGAAGAGGTTATTGGAACTCTCGGTTGTCGACGCCCAGTTGATAGCGGTCTGGTTGACATGGCCCATTTCGTGGGCGGGACCCCAGGCGTTGTCGGCTTGGGCGTTGAAGTTGTTGAGGCCCATGATGTCTTCGCTCTGAATCTTATAGTCCACGAAGCCCATGCACCAGTCGGAGGCCCACATATATCCGCAACCTTCCTCCATGGAGACTCCGGCCAGGTGGTTGTTCCACTGGGCGGGGCGCACATCTTCGATGCCCATAAAGTTCTGTTGCCAGGTAATGATGTTGTCCCACTGGGTTATGGCGTCAACAATCTTGCGCTTGAAGAGCGTGCGCTTGAAGTAGAGAATCATACGGTCGCCAACCACGCAGAAATACTTCCCGTTGGTCTTCGAGATGATTTCCGAGAACTTCTCGTCAGTCTTATGCTCATTGAGGCTCCAGTAGCCGGCAAGAGAGCCTTGGCCCAGGGGCACATGCACCTTGATAGGCTTCGAAGTGGGGGCCGAGGGCACTGCGGTATACATCAGGAAGAGTTGGCCTTCCTGGTCGGCCTCAATCTGGTTCACACCGGGGCGGAGACTATGGAAAGTACCCTGATTCTGGGGGCGCACATTCTTTTCGGCCGCAGTTCCCTGCTCGCCGACGATCTGAACGGAGAGGTTATTGCCGTGGGTTTCGCCGACAAGAATCAGGACTTTCTCGCCCTTCTTGACTCCGATACCCATCGGGTTATCCCAGTTGGAATAAATCTTGGTCATCAACCGGCCGTTCCATTCCGTCGGATTGGAATAGGCGCTATACTCGTGGATGCGGAACGATTTTTCCAGCGGGTCATAGGTCCCGTTGAGGAGCGCTTCGGCCACACGCTGGAAGGCGGGGTCGAGAGCCTGAATCTGCTCTTCGGTTACTCCTTTTTTGAGTTCGGAGCAAGTGATGTCGGTGAAGACTTCGAGGAGTTGGCGGTCGAGGGCCGACTCGGTGTTATAGCGCATGAATCGCATTTCGGCGCAACTGACATCGCCATGCACCCCGCTCTTAATCAGGAACTTAACCGCGGTAGGCTTCCGATTGCCGGGAATCATCATGTGGTTAGGCTGCGAGGAGCCGTTGAAGTTAAAGTCATCGATCTTCTCGAAGTTGCTGCGAGCCTGATCGTCAGCCACATAGAGTTCAAACTCGCCGAAGCAGCCATTGCCGCCGCCGGGACGGGGAACGTACTCGATATAGTTTATTTCCTCCTGGCCGGTGAAGTTATATTTCATTTCGAAAGGGAAATGAGTGTCGGCCGAGGTCCATTTGGAGTGGAAAATCGTAGTTACGTCGTCGTCATAACTGAGTTTGATGTCCGAGCCGGGCTGATAGTTGGTCGAGGTGGCTCCGGTCGGTTTCACAGGATAGTCGCCCTCAACAATCAGGCCGCTTTCGGCATACTGCTTAACGGAGATATTGAAGGACTTGGCAGTGGTCGAAACCTTGACAATGCCCGTACGGGTAGCGCCGGTCTTGTTCTCTTCGACAGTAATCTTCACGATGTCGGCGCCGTCAGACGAAGTAGCCTTCTGGGCAAACATCCAGGTTTCGGCAGTCTCGACAAACCATTTGGTCGACGCCGAGGGAACGCTGACGGGAATTTCAAGGGTCTTGCGCTCCTTGCCTACGCTCTGGTTGAGATACTGCTGTTCAATAGCGAAGTCGGAGCCGCCGGAAGTAGCCGGCCCCGGTTCGTTTTCCTTGTCGTCGCAACCCGTCAGCCCGGCGAGGCCGAGCATCAGGGCTGCAACTGAAAGGAGTTTATGAAATTTGATATTCATATAAGGGATTCAGGGGAGGTTAATAACCGTAGAGTTCCAGTTCGGAAGCACACCAGTAGACGGCGCCGGTTGCGGAGCCGAGGCTGCCGCCGCCTGATTCCATCACGCAGAAGCGCAGATACTTGAAGTTGTCGGGCGCACGGAAGGGCTCTTCGTCCGTACCGAACTCGCCGCCAACGGCCGCTCCGTTAAGAATCTGGTTCATATTGTCGATTACGGCAAACGGCTCCGTGGGCCAACTGCTCTTATCGTTCGTGCCGAAGAGATGAACTTTCTTCACGTAGCCCGCAGCCGTGGGCGAGTTACGGGTGGTCATATTGAAGCGGAACATCGACATAGCCTTCGGCAGTTCGATTTCAAGATAAGAAGCATAGGTTGATTCGCGGGGGTTGGAAACGGACCAGCCGGAGTGGAAGTAGGTCGAGGTGTCGCCGTCGAAGAGGCCTGCGAGGGCGCCTTCGGTGGGCTCCTGGTCGTTGGTGGTCACGTTCGAGGTCGAAAGGTCAATCTTCTGGAGGGTAACGACGTCGACAACGCGCACGGTGAAGATAAGGGTCTTGCCGCCTTCAACCGCGAGGGCCTCCCCGGGATTGTAATTTTCGTCATCCCACGTAATGGGCTGCTTCTTGTTGATAACAACGGCCACGGCATAAGTGCGGAGCAGTTCGAGTTTTGTCGGGTCAATCTTGAGGTTGAGCGGCATGGAGGTCACTCCGGGCTCGAAATGGTAGTCGGTCTGCAGTTCGTAGGCATCGGCGGGGAGAACGACATAGGAGGTCTTGTTGGCCACGTTATATTTGGCCACAGCCGTATTGTTCGATGCCACATGGAGAGTAAAGCCCCAGGGGTTGCTGCACGGAATCGAGAAGTTAGCCTCGGGAGTATAGAAATTGTCCTCGCCGTCAATCAGGGTCGACGCATTGATTGTGCGGGCGGTAACGTCCTCAACGTCAACGGCCATTTCGGGCGTGCGCATGGCGAGTTTGATAATCGAGATGTTGCCGTAGGCGTCAACCTTGTCCGTAGCGCTCGTGAGGCTTACGGGAATCACGGGCGTATTCTCGCCGACGAGGTCGGCATTGGCCTGCAGCCAGTCCATCAGGATGCGGGGACGGACGTAGAGATTGGTCGTGCGGCTCTTGTCGTCCTTGGAAGCGAACGTATAGTTAACCTCCTGAACGTCCTCGTCGAGGCTCGGCGAGAAGGAGTAACATTCAGGGCCGACGGCAACGTAGGGGAGATTGCCGGCGCTTTCCTGATAGGCGGCAAATTCCTCTTCCGACATCACCTTGAGGGTGGCTTCGGAGGTGACTTCGGGCTTGTAGCCGCCTTTCATGACGATGAAGGGCACTTCGGCCGTATCGTCGGTTGCATAGACGGTGAGGTCTATGGTTCCGGCATTACGGATGGTGAAGACTCCATCGTAATCTTCGGGATAGATATCATACTTGTCGCATGAAGAGGCCAAGGCCATCAGCGCAAGCAGTCCCGATGCTATGATTGATTTTTTCATCTTATAGAGTCAGATTATGTTTGTGAACAATGATTGAACTGAAAAATTAGTAACCGGGAGCCTGCACCATCTGCGGGTTCTTGTAAACCTCGTTGATGAAGAGCGGATAGAGGTACTGGCGCGAGCCGAAGGTGTAAGTGGGGTTGATGACCTTCGGGGTATTGAATTCTTCGAAAGTGGGGTTTTCGGTGTCGCCGGTGAGGCCCATGCGGACGCCTGCGCCGAGATATTCGGGGCCGGCAACCCAGCGGCGGATGTCAAAGTAGCGCTGGCCTTCGTCCCAGAGTTCGATGAAGCGCTCCTGGCGCACCCATTCGCACAGGGTCATAACCTTGGCCGTGTTCGTAGCGGGGTTATTGACGGTCACGTTGAGGTCCGATTCCTGGAGTTCTGGCACTCCGGCGCGTTCGCGGATTGCGTTCACATAGTAAACGGCGATGTCCTTATAACTTGCGTCGGCGCCGGGACGGTCCTCATTAGCCAGTTCGGCGGCACATTCGGCCAGGTTCAGATAGAGTTCGCTCAGGCGGGCAAGCACTACGGGATGGTCCGTGCCCTTGGTGAGCGCCAACTCGTTGGAGATAGAGATGATAGGCGCAACATGCTTCATGGCGAGGAAGCCGGTCGACGCGAGGTTTTTCGGCTCCTGAGCGGGGTTATGGCCCTGGGCCTCCGAACTCTTCAGGTTGAGGGTCAGGGGGGCGCCGTTCTTGATGCGGTTCATATAGTCGCCGCCGTCAAAGGCAATCCAGGCGTAGAAGCGGGGCTCGCGGTTGCGCACAAGGTTAATCATATCTTCGTGGCCTTCCTGGGCGGTTGCGATGCGCTTATACCAGTCGCTCTTCGAGGGGAAGTCGAGGTCGGGGTGGCTCTGCGCGGGGAGGCGTCCGTCCTTGCAGTAGAAGTTGAAGACGGAGTTCAGAGTCGGGTTAACAACCGACCAACTTGCGCTATACCACTGGCCGTTCTTGTTCTGGATAATCTTGAGCGGCATACGGGCGTTTTCGAGGTAGGTATGAGTGCGGCGCGACGACCAGAGGATTTCGGAGTTTTCGCTCTGCGAGGTGGTATGGATATAGCGGTTGAGCATCACCTTTTCGAGGAATTCTTCCTCTTCAATGTCGTCTTCGAAGTCAACGGGAATCCAGTTCATCGTTGTCAGGGGCACGTTTGCTTCGGCTTCATAGTCGGTCATCAGTGCGTGGCCGTTAGCCTCGGCCAGGTCAATGGCTTCGAGGGTGGCGTCGTAAGCCTTCTGCCATTTATCGCGGTCGTAGGTGTGCGAAATCAGTTCCTTGCCATATCCGGGGGTCTCAAACTTGGTGTTTTTCCATTCCGGATAAGGGAACTTGCCGTTATAGAGGTCGGAGGCGGCGAGCAGGAGCAGGCGGGCCTTCATTACTTTACAGGTCACTTTGGTAGCACGGCCGTAGTAGATCGACGAGCGGGTTTCGGGGAGGTCTTCGGCGGCTTCGTCAAACTCGTTGCAGAGGTAGCGCACGCAGTAGTCGAAGTGGGAGCGACCGGGGAACTCGCTTTCGGGGGCATCCATAGCGATAAGGTCGGTAGTGATAGGAATAGGACCGTAGGCGCGCAGGAGGATGAAGTGGTAGTAGGCCTTGAGGAAGCGGCTTTCGGCGAGCCATTCGGCTTCTTCGCGGTCATTTTCGCAGACGGCGTTCTGGCGGCCGAGCGTCTGGAGTTGTTTCTCGAAGAGGAGGCATTGGCCGATATACTGATACATCGTGCCCCAGAGCCAGTTGATGTTGGTCAGGTCAGTGGTCTGCGTGTTCTTGTTGGCAGCGAAGATTGCCGGATAGGCGGCTTCCTGCTCGTTGGGGAGCACATATTCGTCTTGGGCGGAGGAGAAGACCTGCTGATACTCCGTGGGGGTCGCGTCGGCAGCCGAGGTGCCGGCATAGCAGGAGTAGAGGAAGCCGAGGGCCGCCGAGTGGGTCTTCATTGCGTCCTCAAGGTTGGGCTGTTCGGGGGGAACAACGTCGAGGTAGTCACATCCGGTCAGGCTCACCATTGAACCCGCAGCGACTGCAACAACCGCATATTTGAAAAATTTATTGAGTTTCATCTTGTGAGAGTTGCTTTAAGAGATTAAATGGAAATCTGAACGCCGAGGGTCACTGACTTCGAGATAGGATAACTGTTCCAAGCCTCGAGTTCGGGGTCCCAGAGTTTGAATGAACTGAAGTTGACCAGGTTGGTGCCGGCAACGTAGACGCGGCCATAGGGGAATGACCAACCGAGTTCAATGTTTTTCAGGCGCAGGAAGGAGCCGTTGCGGAGCCACCAGGTTGAGTTGACCGTGTTGTTGGATACTTCGGTCTGAGTGGTGCCCAGGCGCGGATATTTGGCATCGAAGTTGCCCAGATCGGGGTCGAAATAGTTTTCAGAAACCCACTTGAGGGCGTTGCGGGCGGTCATGTTGCCGCCTTCCATGAAGGGGTCAACACCCGTGGCCATGATAGAGCGCTTGCCCTGGCCTACAAACTGGAAGCCGAAGTCGAACTTACGCCAGTTGACCGTAGCGCCGAAACCGTATTGGATGCGCGGGGTCGTGCCATACTCGCTGATCATCGTGATATCGTCGGAGGTGATGCGGCCGTCGCCGTTGATGTCGCGATACTTGATGTCGCCGACGCGGACGGTCGAGGAACCTACCTGCTGAACCGGGCTCGTAGCGATTTCTTCCTCGCTCTTGAAGAGACCTTCGGCGATATAACCGTAGACGTTGCTCTTGCCGGGATAAGGCTTGTTGGTGCGGTAGTTGCTCTTCCAGGTGTATTCATATTCGGGGTCGTCCCAGTCGAGAATCTTGTTTTCAGAGTAACTGATGTTGCCGCGGAAACTTACGTTCCAGTCGTTGTTGATGCGCTGGTTGTAGTCAGCCGATACTTCAAAACCTCGGTTTTGCATCTTACCCTTGTTGTCATAGGGCTTGGCTTCATGGTAAGCCAGCGATTGAGGCCACGATTCGCGCTTGAGGAAGATGTCATAGCGATATTCGTGGAAGAAGTCGGCAACGAGGCTCAGTTTGCCCCAGAGGGTCAGGTCGACGCCGATGTCGCCCTTGCGCGATTTTTCCCAGCCGATGCCGGTCAGAGCGTAGTATACGAGGCTCGGGCCGCCGCCATACTGCACGGCGTTGTCCTTATAGTCGCCCGTGTAGAAGCCGATTGCGCCTATGTTGTTGTCGGCAATCTTGTTCATATAGAGGAAGTGAGAGCCGTTGGGGCTTTCGAGGTCGTCGGAACCTACCAGACCGTAAGAACCGCGGAGTTTCAAGTTGGTGATTACGTTTCCGGCGGGGGCAAAGAACGGTTCGTTGCTGATTACCCAGCCCAGAGACGCAGCGGGGAAGAAGCCGAAGCGGTCTTTCTTGGCCAGGCGCTCGGTGCCGTTATAGCCGGCGTTGAATTCCACGAGATAGCGGTGGGCAAAGTCGTAGGTTGCGCGGAAAGAGAGGCCCTGGTTGCGCTCGGGAAGAATGGCGCTACGATATTGACGCTGACGATAGAGAATCATGGCGCTGACGTCGTGGAGACCAAACTTGCGGGTCCAGTTGAAGTTGGCCTGCAGTTCGAAGGTTGAATCCGAATTGCGCAGGGGGCCGCGCTCGCTGAGGTAAACCGTGCCTTCGCGAAGAATCTGAAGCATATCCTGAGTCATATTCGGGTTGCCGTTTTCGTCAACCAGGTCATAGGAGTCGCGGTCGCCGCTATAAGTGTAATAATAAGGAGTTACGCGACGCGTAAAGCCGCTGCTGCTCCAGTTCTTGAAGTTAAACCAGGCGTCAAACTTCAGGCCTTTGGTCACGAAGTCGAGGTCTTGCTTAATCTTGATTACGGTGTTGATGGTATTCTCGTTGTTCTGGCCGTAACCGGAGTTGAGGAGTGCGTAGGGGTTTTCCTGCATCACTTCGGCGCGACGTACCGCACCGTAGCGGATGAACTCGTCGCCTTCGTATGAGGGGTATGAAACCGGGAAGACCACGGGGTTGGTACGCAGGATGTAGGCAAACACATCTTTCAGCGGGGCCACTACCTTATCGTCGTTCAGATTCGGGCCGGTGCTCTGGCGAATCTGGGCGTTCATGTTCATTTCGATGGTGGTGGTCGGGGTCAGTTTGTAGGCGATGTTGTTCTGGAACGTATAGTTATAGATGTTGAGGTTGTTGTTCCAGGAGTAGTTTTTCGAGGTGTTCAGAAGGCCGTCTTCGTGCTGGAAGTCGAGCGACATATAGTAGCGCACCTTCGAGCCGCCACCGCTGACGTTCACGTTGGCTCTCTGGCGCATTGCCATCTTCTTGAAGAGCAGGTCCTCCCAGTCTACGTTAGGATAGAGATAGGGGTTGAGGCCTTCGCGGGTGCGTTCGATTGCCACGTCTGAATAGTAGGGGGTGTTGCCGCGCGAAACGCGAGCCTTGTTGTAGAGTTCCATGAACGAGGGGCCGTCGAGAAACTCGGGGAAATCGCCCTTGAAGTTAAAGGAGTTTTCAAAACTTACGCCGATGCGGGTCTGCGTATTGTAGTCGCCGCCCTTGGTCTTGACAATCATCACGCCGTTAGCGCCGCGCGAACCGTAGATAGCCGTGGCCGAGGCGTCTTTAAGAATCGAGAATGACTCGATGTTTTCGGCCGGGATATAGTCGAGGTCGGAAACCGAAATTTCAACGTCGTCAAGAAGGATAAGCGGGGTCTGACGGCCGCCGAATGTTCCGATACCGCGGATATAGAACTCGGCGCTGCTGCCCGGTTCGCCCGAACGGGTCGACGAAACGACGCCGGCGATTTTACCGGCAAGGGCCGTAGTCAGATTGCCGGCCGGAAGGCGAAGGTCATCGCCCTTGACCGAGGTGATTGCGCCCGTAACCGATACACGCTTCTGAGTGCCGGCGCCGACAACCACTACTTCGTCCAGAGTATTGTCCGCACCCTTCATCTCTACTTTTACGAATCCGAGGTCTTCAACGGGAACTCGCATCTCGTTGTAGCCCACATACGAAACCAACAGGACGGTCTTGTTGCCGGGAATCGTCAACGAGAAGTTACCGTCGATATCGGTAGCCGTGATGGCGCTCTTGTCGCCTACCACTGATACTGTGGCGCCGGGCAGAGGCTCGCCATCGGCCGCGTCGACCACCTGACCGGTGATTACGCGCTTGGCCGACGTCGCGGGGGCCGACGCATTCGAGGGCTCCGGAAGGGCCCAGGCACTGACGGGCGCCATCAACGCGATGGCCGCAGCAAAAATCATGCCTTTCCGCCAATTGATAATTTCTTTTCTCATTATGATAATGAATCGGTTTGAAATAGTTTTTTTAAAGGTCTCTTTTTGGCAACAGTGAGGCTGACTCTATACTTGATTTAGAGACAGTCTCACCGGTTATGATTGGGAATTGTTTTGTAAATGCTTATTTTACAAGTACCTTCTTGCCATTGATGATATTGATGCCCTTGACGGGAGCAGCCAGGCGGCGACCGCTCAGGTCGTAGATGCCGCTCTTGACGGGAGCAACGGCGGCTTCACCAACTTCTTCAATCGAGGTTTCGGCGGGGTCAAAGAGGCCCCAGATTGAGCCCGCATCGCCGATCATATAGGCGTGGAGGCCGTCATAGCCGTTCATATTGATGGCCGGAGTGGTCGTTTCGGCGCCGTCAACAAACGGAAGGGCTACGCCATAGTAGTCGCCGATGTTGTAGAGCACGGGGAATAGTTCCTGGGCATACTCTTCGTCGTCAACAATGGTCAGAGTGTCCTTCAGGTTGCCCTTATCGTCAAACTCCTCAGCCTGCTGCGGGCCGAAGTAGGTCTCGGTGGCTGCATTGTAGACATAATAGCCGCCCTCTTCAAGAGCCTTGAAGGTGAACTGCGCGTTCGGTTCGAGGCCGTTTTGAACGTGAACGTAGTTCAGAGTGCCGTCAACTTCGCCCACGGCTACATAGTCGTTGCCGCGGAGATACTTCAGGGCGAAGCCCTTGTCGCCGAGGCCGGTTGCAAGCAGTTCGTTGGCGTCTTCAAAGGCCTGAGCCTTGATTTCGTTGGCCTTGGTCAGCAGGTCGGCGCTATAGGTCAGGGCCTTGGCGTCGCTGATTGCCTTTTCGAAGATATCCTTGATTACGTAAATGTTAGGAATATAGGGGCTGAGTGCGTTTTCAACGGAGGCAACCACGTCGGCGACCATGCCTTCGGGAGTAACCTCGATGAGTTGCCAAACCGAACCGGCGTCGTTGACGCTGTAGTAGTCAACCGAGCCGTTAACCCAACTCTGGAAGTTGATGCCTTGGCCGCTATAGTCGGCGTTGCGCGACAGGGCGATACCGTAATAGTCGCCTACGCCCTTGAGGCAGGGGTAGAACACGGTGGCCTTGCTTTCGTCGCTGACGGGCGATACCTTGTCAACATCCTTCATCTCGTGGGTGTTCTGGTCTTCAACCTGCTCTACGACTACGCCGATATAGGTCTGAGTGGCTTCGTTATAGAGGGTATAGCCGCCGGCACCATTGCTCTTGAAGGTGAACGAGGTCATCGGGTCGGCATAGGAGGCGGAGGGAACATACTTGCGGTTGAGAGTGCTGGTGGCTACGTAGGGGCCGTCGGCAGCGCCGGTGTCCATACGGCGCACGTTTTTCAGCGCCCAGTTTTTGCCCGCGAAGCAATTCATCATCTCGGCGTTAGCGGCTGCATAGGCCGATTCGAGAAGTTCGGTAATCTTGGTTACGTAATCTTCGTCGGCAGTAACTTCGTCGAGAGTGCTCTGGCCTACTTCGAGGGTCGAGGCAACCTGAGGCACGGCGGCGATAAACTTGCTGAGAGTCGCGTGGCCTGCTTCAACATGCATCTGACAGAGGGCTTCGTCAACGGTCTGGCCGGCGGCGACGTCAATCTTGGTCATCCACCATTTCGTGCCGGCATCGTTGGGAACCCAGTTGCCGCAAACGTTGCTTGAGCCGCCCGTAGCGTCGAGGGTATAATAATAAGTGGTTTGCGAGCCCTCTTCGCCTTCGGTCGTGTAGCCGTTGGTGTCGCGAAGCGCGAGGCTGTAGCAGCCCGTTTCGCCCATGCTGATAGCGTAGATGTCGGTCGGGACGTCTACGGTGTTGGCAACCGCGCCCATAGTCTCCGAAGCGTTGCCGTCTTTATCGAAGAATCCAAGCATATAAGCGTCGGCAACGGCACTCTTGATAACGACTGTGCCCTCTTCTTCGCCCTCATATACGGCCCAGACGTTGGCCGTGGTCCAGTCGTTGGTGCGGTAGAGGTTTGTAGTATAAGTGCCGATAACCTCGGGTTCTTCCTGGCCTTCAACCTTCTGGGTGAATGTCAGTTCGACACCTTCGGCCGAATAGCCCAGGTAAACGATTCCGCGGTTTGCCTGAATCAAATAATAGTTGGGAGCCTCGGCAGTGCCCGGCACCAACTCATCGTAGGCACTTACATTCCCTGCAAGCGCCAACACCGAAAGAATCAGTAACGATTTCTTCATAAACGGGTGATTTAAGGTAAAAAAAATGTGATTTTATATACGTTTCTATTCGCAAAGTTAGAGATTATTTTTCAAACAAACAAATTTTAACATACAGAAACAACTTTTTTAAATAAAAAAAGCCGGGACTGCCTCGCGGCGCGTCCCGGCTCTTTTCTCTAAATTACTAACAATTCCTTACTTTACGAGCACCTTCTTGCCGTTGATAATATTGATGCCCTTGACGGGAGCAGCCAGGCGGCGACCGCTCAGGTCGTAGATAGTCACGCCTTCAACAGCCTGAATCTCAACGACTCCTACGGTCTCCCCATGGTTAACCAAAGTGAATACTGAACCGGGACCGTTGCTGATGTCCCAGGAGTGGAGCCCCGTATTGATGTTCAAGCCTTCAGTGCCGTTGGCTGTAGAGTTCTCAAACGGGAAAGCAATACCGTAAAGGCCTGCTACCTTATAAAGCGTCGGATAAACCTTTACTGCATTTTCTGCATCGGTGACGATGGTCATGCTGCCGCTCTGGGCCGGTCCCACATACTTCGTGCTGTTCCAGTTGCTGAGAATATAGCCTCCGTCTTCGGCCTTCTTGAAGCCGAAATAGGTATCTACGTTGTCGTCGGTCGCAACAACCGTGAAACCGTTTTCAGTGAAACATTCAAACTTGTTATTGCGCAGGCCCTTCAGAGAGAAACTCTTGCCGTTAAGATACTCATTCATATAAGCGTTGGCATCCTCAATAGCCTTTGCCTCAATGGCAGCCGCTTCCGAAGCCAATGTCGGCGAATAAGTCAGGTCGTCCAACTGGGCGATAGCAGCATCCATAATCGACTTAACCTCAGGGATGTTGGCGGCATACGAAGCCAAATCCGTCTCGATGTTGCCGGTGATTTCTTCAACAGCCTCATCCTCGTCAAACAAATGGATAGCCCAAATCGAGCCCGAATCCGTATAGCCCCAAGGAACGGCCTTACCGGTGGCTTTAGTATCAACGTTGATGCCGTTGCCGGTCTTATTCGCGTTCATAGGGAGCGAAATGCCACAGAAGTTTCCGCCCTGGCAAATCACCGGATAGAAGGTCTGAGCCGAAGACTCCTCGTCAACAGGAGTAAACTGGCTATTTACAAACCCGATATAGGTTTTTGTATTGCTATTATATAAGGTGTAACCGCCTCCGGCAACCGAAGTAAACTTATAGAGGGCATTGAAATCGGCCGAAGAAGTCACCGACTCATAGTCGTCGCCTTCAGTATTTACGGCCAGATAATAGTTGTCAATAGACGCGTCTGCCACTCGGCGCAGATTTCTCAAAGTCCAGATCTTTCCGTTGAAAACGGTTTCCAACTCCGCATTGGCAGGAGCCTGGTAACCCAAGAAATCGAAGTCGATATACTTGGTATCGGTGTTTGCGGAAATGAAGTTATCCAAAATAGGAACGACGCTGGCAGGAACGTTATCGGTAAACGCGCTAATAACGTTAGTCAAATAATCCGAAACAACGTTGTCGGTATTGATAGGCTCAACAGTCCAAACTGCGCCCGGATCATTCATAATATAATAACTCAGTTTGCCGCCGCTTTTATTATTTTGCGAAGGCTGCTGAGCATGGAGTGCATATGAGCCGGCACCGAATCCAATGCCGGAGTAATCGCCATTAGAATTAAACTGAGGCTTAATCACCTGGGCTGACGCCAAATCCGTGGTCGGAGCAATCTGAGCGCCATAACCTGCTTGGGCCACATAAGTCTTTGTATAAACGTTATAAAGCACGAAGCCGCCACCATCAGCAGGCACAAAAGTGAACCATGACTTATAGTCCTGAGCATCATTGCTCCACTGATAAGAATTGCCATTGCTATTCACGCCGATAAAATCATGACCGTCAGAATACTCGCTCCCGGCACGGAAAAGGCTCTTCAATGCAAAGGTCTGACCGCTTACATATTCACTTACCACTCCGTTCTTCATGTTTTCAATAACGGTTTGATAATCCTCCGAGCCCTTGATATTCCGCAAGTCATCAATTGTTGAGTTGATAGTAGAAATCAAGCCTGCAGGAATACTCGTATACGCAGCATATCCGTTAAGAGTTGCGATTGCACTCTCAGTAGACAAACGAGCCTCAGCCGTAAGCGCTGCTTCCGCAAAAGCCTCGTCAAAAGTCTGACCTTCCGCTACGTTAAACTTGGTCAACCAATAAGTTGTGCCTTCGCCCTCAACAGGAATATAGTTACCTAAAGTGGTAGAAGCACCGCCGGGGGCATCAAGAGCCGTATTATTCTGCTTGCTGTCTTGGTGGAAATAACCGTTTGCGTTATTCAACGATAAAGCATACGCCCCATTATTCATACTCTTCGGGAATACATCTACCGGAGTAGACGATACGTTTGCCTGAGCGCTGTTTCCGGGAGTATCAGTGCCGAACGTAAACATATAAACGTCGGCATCATGATTCTTAAAAACATAAGAACCTGAAGCAGTTCCCTCAGTTACCTCCCAAACGTTCGACGAAGTGATGGTCGAGGTTCTAACCAGTTGAGTGTTCGCAGCCGAAGCATCATAACCGAGGAAGCGGTTAGTGCCGCGATTGGCCTGAATGATGTAATAATTCGGGGACGCGGCTGTGCCGGCCTCAAGCACATCATAGGCGCTCGCTGACATAGCAGCAAGCACCATCGATGAGAAAATCAATAATGATTTCTTCATAAATGTGATAAATAGGATAAATTAAATGTGATTTTATATATGAATGCGACAAATTTAAACAACAATTCCGAAACCGCCAAATTATTCCGCAAAAATCCGCACCCTTACCACCTAAATGTAATAAAACCCCGTCCCCACCACCGGGTTCGTTTGCGGTGAAAAAAAGGTAGGGAGGTGGCGATCTCCGAGCGCCACCATCGGGGACGAGAGCCGCAATCGTATGGAGGCGGTGTTCGCCGAACGCCGCCATGACGTCGAAGGCATTGCGGGAATGGTGCGCCTCGGCGATGCGTACCTCCATGTTTCTTCGAAAGTGTAACGGCGTAAGGTTTACGGCGACGAGACGTCGCCTTTCCCTTGGAGGGTGTGTAATG
>CAYUGU010000038.1:0-19718 GCA_964444345.1 uncultured Bacteroides sp. | reverse complement strand
CTTTCGGCAAGAAACAACTTTTCAGCGACCTGGAATTCACGCTTCCGCCGAACGGCATTGTCGGCGTAATCGGCCCCAACGGCGCCGGCAAGACCACCCTCTTCAAATTGATTATGGGGTTGGAAAACGCCGATGCGGGTTCATTTGACGTAGGCGAGACCGTCAAGGTTGCCTATGTTGACCAGACCCACAAGGACCTGCTTCCGGAGAAGAGCGTCTATGAGGTTATCTCTCAGGGGGTTGAGTCATTCAGAATGGGCGGCCGCGACGTTAACGCCCGCGCCTATCTGAGCAAATTCAACTTCTCGGGGGCCGACCAGGAGAAGAAGGTCGGAGTGCTTTCGGGCGGCGAACGCAACCGCTTGCACCTTGCCATGGCGCTCAAGCAGGAGGGTAACGTCCTGCTTCTCGACGAACCTACGAACGACATCGACGTGAACACGCTGCGCGCCCTTGAGGAGGGTCTGGAGCAGTTTGCGGGGTGCGCCGTAGTTGTCAGCCACGACCGTTGGTTCCTTGACCGTATCTGCACTCATATCCTTTCGTTTGAGGGCGAGGGCAAGGTGGTTTACTACGAAGGCTCCTACTCTGACTATGAGGAGTATAAGAAGGCGCATACGCCCGACGGAAAAGCCCCTCAGCGTCGCCGCTACCGCAAACTGATGGAGAATTGAGGAAGAATACAAAATACGGAATACAGAATACAAAATTTAATACAAAATACAGAATACAGAATACAAAATACAAAATTTTAAATTTAAAATAGATTTTGTGATGCAGAAAAATTTGCTGCTTATTGGCGGCGCGATGCTCGCCCTCGCGGCCTGTTCGACCAAACCGCAAGGCTGGACGCTCAACGGAGAGTTGCCGGCTGATATAGAGCAGGTTACGCTTGAAATGCCATCGCCTGCGGGCGGTTGGTATACGTCCGATTCGATTAAGGTTGACGATTCGGGGCGCTTCACAGTGAGCCGCGAACGCGCACATCGCGAAATTTATCGTCTGAAGGTCAACAACCAATATATTTACCTGCCGGCGGACTCGACGGAGACCTTGTCGCTCGTGGTTTCGCCCGACGGAAAATACGCGCTTGAGGGTTCGCACGAGGCAACTCTCTTTTCGGAGGTCAACGACATACTGAGCCAACAGATGGACAGCGCCGGGCGGCGCCAACTGCTCCTCGCGCTTCAGGACGATTTCAGTTCTACGGCGGCTTACTACGCCAATCTGCGCCTTCAGGGCAAGGACCGGACGCTTCTTCGCGCCGTTGCCAACGCTTACTCCAATGCGCGCCCTGAGGACCCCGCAACGGCCGTACTGATGGCGCAGTTGAAGAGCGTCACCAAGCCGACTAAATCGGGCGAGACAATAGTTTTGGAGGCTCCGGAACTCGGCTATTTCGATATTGAACTGCTTAACCGGAGGGGCGAAAAAGTTGCGCTCTCGTCGGTTGTGGAGAGTCATCCGCTGACGCTCCTGGCCTTCGTCAATATGGCTGCGGAGACCGCTCCGGCGGTGAGCATCAACATCGGCGAGGCCTACACGGCATATCCTCAGATTGGAGTGTATCAGGTAGGGTTCGGCGAGAATCAACATCAATGGGCCGACGCGACGGAAGAGTTGCCCTGGGTCAACGTGTTTCAGAGCGAAAGCGCCTCGCAAGCCCACCTCGGGCAGTATGCCGTCAGCCGGATACCAACGTTCTTCCTAATCAAAAACGGCGAGATAGTTGAGCGCATCGACGACCCGACAAAGATTAAAGACACGATTGGGAAGCACTTCTAACCTTACTTGAAGAATGAACCTTAAATCTCTCATATTAACCGCCTTAATGGCCTCATCGGCAACGGCATTTGCCGCCAATGAGGCTCCGAAATATATTTTCTACTTCATCGGAGACGGAATGGGTCCCGGAGCCGTAATGGGCGCGGACACTTATCTCCGCCTCGCGCAGGGGCGCCCCACTCCACTGCTCTGGGAGACGTTTCCGCAGTGCACCCTGGCGACGACCTACTCGTGGGACTCGCCCGTGACCGACTCGGCCGCCGCAGGCACGGCCCTTGCAACCGGGCATAAGACACGCAACAATATGCTCGGTATGGGTCCGGACTCGGTCGCCTTCAGCAACATCGCCGACTCGCTGCTGAGCCTCGGCTACGGAATCGCCCTGGTTACGAACGTAGCGGCCGACGACGCCACGCCCGGCGCGTTCTATGCCCATGTGGCTTCACGCGACCATGCCTATGACATCGACTGTCAGGCCGCCGAATCGGGCGTCAGTTTTTTGGCCGGTTCGCGCATACGCGGCATCAAGCGCAACGGGAAGTATTCAGGCATCTATGAGAAATTTAAGGAGAACGGCTGGGAAGTTGTTCGCGGCGTGAAAAACTACTCGCCGGAGTCGCCTCGCGTACTGCTGGTGAACGATACGGATACACTCAGCAATAATTCAGGCTATGCAATCGACAAGGCGCCGGAAGAAAACCTGCTGCGCGACTACACGCAGGCGGCAATCACGCATATGACGACCCATTCGCCCGAGCGGTTCTTCATGATGGTTGAAGGCGGAAATATAGACTGGGCGGCCCACGATGACGACCCCGCGACGATTATCCGCGAAGTGCTCGACTATGAGGAAACCCTCGGCCTTGCCTACAATTTCTATCTCGCCCATCCGGATGAAACCCTGATTATTGTCACCGCCGACCATGAGACGGGGGGCATGACCGTAGGGCGCAAATCAGTGGGCTATAACTGCTATCCGAAACTAATTGACGGACAGACTATTTCCAAGGCAAAGTTCAACGAATACGTGAGCGAACTCCTCAAGCGTCCGGAGGCCGTTACGCCGGAGAAAATGAAGCAGGTTCTTACGGAAAAACTCGGGTTTTACACCCTTATTCCCATTGACGAAAAGCGGCAGAAGCGACTCGACGAAAAGTATGAGCGGACCTTCATTACCCGCAATGACTACGAAAACGACGCCCTCTATCATAAATTTCCCGAGTTTGTGGAAGAAGCCTTCGAGATATTCAACGAGGCCTCCGGTTTCGGCTTCACCACGACGAAACACTCGGGCAACCCCGTAGGCGTCTACTCCATCGGCCCCGGGAGCGAAAATTTCGGCGCGCCCATGGACAACACCCGGATACCCCAACAAATTCTCAAATCAGCCAACCGCAAATAATGAGCGAAGAAATCAATCAGCCCAAATCACAACCGACGTCGGCCCCCCACGCAGACGACACTGTGCGCTATCAACTGAGATCAATGTATCGCAGTTGGTATCTCGACTATGCGAGTTACGTAATCCTGGAGCGCGCAGTTCCCGCGATTGAAGACGGTCTTAAACCGGTTCAGCGCCGTATTCTCCACTCGATGAAGACGCTCGACGACGGCCGTTTCAACAAGGTGGCGAACATTGTGGGCAACACGATGCAGTATCACCCCCACGGCGACGCGTCGATCAAGGATGCGCTCGTGCAACTCGGGCAGAAGGAAATGCTGGTTGAAACCCAAGGCAACTGGGGCAACATCCTGACGGGCGACTCGGCTGCGGCAGGCCGTTACATCGAGGCGCGCCTGAGCCCGTTTGCGCTCCACGTTCTCTACAGCCCGAAAATCACCGAGTGGACGCCGAGTTACGACGGCCGCAAGCAGGAACCCGTACACCTGCCGGTAAAGTTTCCGCTGCTGCTGGCCCAGGGGGTTGAGGGTATCGCCGTAGGCCTCTCGTCGAAGATTCTTCCTCATAATTTCAACGAACTGCTCGACGCCTGTATCGCCTATCTGCGCGGCGAAGAGTTCACGCTCTATCCCGACTTTCCTACGGGCGGATTTATCGACGTTTCAAGATATAACGACGGATGTCGCGGCGGCGCCGTGAAGGTACGCGCAAAGATTGAGAAGGTCGACAACAAGACGCTCGCCATCACCGAGATTCCGTTCGGGACCACTACCCGCTCCATCACCGACTCCATCCTCAAGGCTATGGAGAAAGGGAAAATCAAGGTGCGCAAGGTCGACGACCACACCTCAGAACAGGCACGAATAACTGTCTATCTCCAGCCGGGTACCTCCTCTGACAAGGCTATTGACGGCCTATACGCATTTACGGACTGCGAGATTTCCATTTATCCCAACTGCTGCGTGATTCAGGACCAGAAGCCGCAGTTCATCGGGGTGAGCGACGTCTTGCGCTATAACGTTGAGGCTACCCGCGATATGCTTCGTCGCGAACTCGAAATCCGTCGCGGCGAAATCAACGAACTGCTCCACTTTGCCTCGCTCGAACGCATTTTCATTGAAGAGCGTATATATAAGGACAAAGAGTATGAGCAAAGTAAATCGTTTGAAGAAGCGACGGCCCATATCCATAAGCGCTTGCTCCCCTGGCAGCCTAAACTTATCCGCGAAATAACTGACGAGGATATTCAGCGACTTTATGAAATCAAGATGGGCCGCATCCTGCGCTTCAACTCATCGAAGGCCGATGAACTCATTGCGAAATATAACGAGCAGGTTGAGGAAATTGACCGCGAACTTTCGGATATGACGGCCCACACCATCCGCTGGTATGAGGACCTGAAGGAGAAATATGGCGCACCGTTTGAGCGCAAGACGGTGGTTCGCGGCTTTGACACAATCAACGCCGCCTCCGTGGCCGAAGCGAACAAGAAACTCTATATCAACCGCGCGGAGGGATTTGTCGGCACGTCGCTGACCAAGGACGAATATATCGCTCCCTGCTCGGACATCGACGACATCATTATTTTCTACAAGGACGGAAAATACAAGGTCACGAAGGTTCAAGACAAACTTTTCGTCGGCAAGAACATCGAGCATATCGCCATCTATAAGCCGAAAGATGAACGCACGATCTATAACGTGATTTATCGCGACGGCAAAGACGGGACATACTATATGAAGCGTTTCCCGGTTACGGGCGTGACGCGCGACAAGGAATATGACTTGACGCAAGGGAAGCCGGGAAGCAGGATATGCTACTTCACGGCGAACTCCAACGGCGAGGCCGAAGTTGTGCGCGTATCGCTCAAGCCGAAGGCGCGCCTGAACAAACTGCAATTCGACATTGACTTCTCGGAAATGGCTGTCAAGGGCAAGCAAAGCCGCGGAAACATCGTTACCAAGAACGAAGTCCACCGCTTTTCGCTGCGCGAGCGGGGCGTCTCGACCCTCGGCGGGCGTCAGGTCTGGTTTGACCGCGACGTCCTGCGCCTGAACTACGACGGTCGCGGCGAATATCTCGGGGAATTCCACGGCCAGGATCTGGTGCTCGTGATTCTTAAAAACGGCGAATATTACACCTCAAATTTCGACGCCACGAACCACTATGAGGACAACATCCTGCGCATTGAACTCTTCAAGCCCCACAAGGTCTGGACAGCAATTTTGAACGATGCCGACCAAGGATACCCCTACCTCAAGCGATTCACGTTTGAACCTACCTCCAAACGCCAGCGCTTTATCGGCGACAATCCCGACTCCGAACTGATTGCGCTGAGCGACCAGCCGGGCGCGCGATTTAAGGTTGAGTTCGAGGCCGTTGAGGGAATAGATATGGTTCGCGAGCCGCTCGAAATTCTATCGCCGGAATTTATTGCGGTCAAGTCGTTTAAGGCCAAGGGTAAGCGCCTGACGACCTACTCTGTAGCAGCCATAAGCGAACTGGAGCCTGCCATAGTTGAGAACCCCGAAGAGGAAGAGGCCGAAGGCGAAGAAACCGCCAACCAAGGGCCAGACCCGGAAATCGACCCGGAAATAAGCGACGACGAACTCCGCGACAGCCTCCTCGGCCAGCAACGCCTCTTCGACTGACATATCAGATTTAACCTTCGCAATGGGCGTTTAAATCACCTATCCTCTTCATAGATGATGAAAAATGCCCATTGCTAATACCGTGTCCGTCAACGCATCTGATAAAATGAAATAAAACGGAGTCTGCAGCAGTTCATGGCTTTGTATACAAACCGGTATATCAATCCCCTCTAAAATATACTTATAATTTTTGGCTAACAATTTTTTTATAGAAGGAGGCTCCTTTAATTCAAAATCCGGGTCTAATTTGGCGTCTAAAGGAGCGGAATAATATGGAAAGGATGTTTCCAGATAAGTAAAGAATCCGGGAAGCGAGCGGGCTAACATATTGTAAATCTTGGCGGAAATCAGGTACTTGGTGAAATAAGGGCGTCTGGCGGCTATAATAAGCGACAGTTTCAGTTGATGACCTTTCCCTAAATAAGTAGTTATCAAACATGTATCCGCCCTGCTTGTACATAATGCTTTAAAAATACCCTTGAAGTACTGACAATCTGTCATCGTCCCATCCTCATTTTTGAAATAAGAGGGAGTTTCGACTGGTACAAAAGGTTGTTCAAAATACTCCGGATCATCAGGAAATGGCCAAATGTTATCAAAAGAAAAGACAGAATCTTGTGGCGGCTCTACAATCAGACGATTAAGGATAAACTCCCTCGGAACAGTCCTAAAAATATAATTCTGATTCTCCGGCAAAGTTTCCACAATATCCCTGAAATAGTCAAAAGGATATTCTTTCTCCTTATCAGGTTCTTGCCCGTAAAGTGCGCTTCCCAAAGCGGTAACCGCAATCAAAACGAAGACGAACCAACACCTTTTCATAACATAATCATTTTAATGGAACAATAAATGTAGTTGCCGAATAAATTGTATCAACTTTACTCGGATCTCGGGGTCGCAGTACTGACGTCGCATCCAAATAAGAAACCTGACAATAAGTCTCATGTCCATCCTTACACCAGTTGCAATGATAAAATGGCCAAATAACGTTTTGTTTCTTTACCATTACATAACCATCTACAATCCAGCAATGACCATATAAAGTTTTAATACTTGAAGAAGTTACAGTTTTTTTCGTCCCAAACAAAATTGCCGGATTATTGTCTTTTAATTGAGTATTTAAAATAGATAAATTATTATTAAAAGAGACACTTTCTGTTATTTTGCTAAATCCAAAAGTTTTTAAACCCATTATAGCATTGTCGACCTCAGCAAAGGTAGCAGTCTCGTCAAAAGATGATTTAACTCTATGATTTATTTCCCGAATTAAAGTAGGGATAACATAACTCTCCGAAGGATCACACTCATGTGGTATTTTATCATAAGATAATCCCACGGAATATGATTTACTCTCTTTGTCATATCTTATGTAATTGTCATAATACTTATAAGCCATATGCGAAGCAATAGATGACCAATCTAAATATAATATATCATTAGAACCATCATATGTTATCTTAATATCTGTAGGTCGGTGAACACACAGTACTTGACCTATTGCAAGTGCAACACAACCAGCAATATTATTTGGACAAGAATCGCCAAAAAACGGGTGCTGTCTCCATAAAACGGGAACAATTGGCAAAACGTAGTCTGTTATCTCACAAGACTTATCCAAAACAAATACATTCGTAACATCGCTTTGTTCAATATAATCAGCAGCGTCATCTAGGAGTATTTGAAAACCAGTATTTCTCTCAATTTCCTTTTCACTATATGATCCTGATAAACCGAAAGCCAAAACCGGCATTTCTACATTCTTCTTTGAGACAATAGCATAGCCTTGATTACAATCAAAATTGATTAAGTAGAAACTACTTGCATCTGACCGCGAATGAGGTGACTGTAATTCAATAACATTAGCAAGAGTACTAACTTTTCGATGAGGCTTATCTACACGACTGTTCCCAGGAGAATCCATAATATCAACAAATTGACAAGCGATTTCTGCCGCTTGCTCAGGAGAAATTTGTTCCTTTGACAAGTTTTTTATTTCTTCCTTAATAATAGCCTCCATACTGTCTTGATCGTCACAACCAGAGACAAACAAAGATAAAAGAGCGAATAACAGTAGATACTTTTTCATTTACAATCTGATTTAGATATTTGCAAATATAAAGATAAATATATTAACACCACAAGGAATTATGTTGTTAAACATAAATTCATTTCATTTTCTTGCGATTCTTGGGGGGTTTGCTTGCGGGAACGGGAAATTTTTTGTAAATTTGCACATTTAATGCACGTATGCGCATTGTTTGTGCATAGGGCTATTATTCATTGTAAATAATTATTTAAACCTACATCATGTACACATTTTCAAAGTGGGCTCTTGCTCTCTCGTTCCCTTTGATTGCTTTAGGCGCGACAGCCGCACAGCCCGCACCTAAAGGGAACCGCCTGCCTGACATTACCAAAATGCAATATCAGGCGCGCAACTATAAGACACTGTTTAACTCGGAGCGTAACGCCCGGATTGACGGCCTGAACAAGCGTCTCGCCGCCGGAAAGAAGAGCATTTCCACGCCCGACTTTTCTCTTCCCTTGACGGATCAGTATGAATATATCGACGGTCCTAACGGCTCGATTTACTTCTGCGCCTCAGAATTTGAAACCGAGGATGTTAAGTATGACTATTACACCGAAAAAGAGATTAAGGCCTTCAAGTTCACGATCTACGACAGCGACTTCAAGAACTTAGGCGAAATCAAGGGTAAGGTTCATTTAGATACGACAACAAACCCGGAAAATCCCGAAATCCGCGTTGCTTCACTCGGCATTTCGCCGATCATCACCCGCAAGTTCTTCAACTATGACGACAAATTGGAGGTGATGGTCTACTTCAATATGAACACGCCGAACTATACGGTCAACTCGCGCTCGGTTGCTTACCAGATTGGCGGCGAAAAGGATGAGGAGGGTTATGACGTGCCTCTCTGCACTATCAACGGTAACCTCTGTGACGTTCTTGAGGCGAACACGAGCAAATGGTCGGAAGATTTTTATCTCACCTTTGCTTCAGACTACAACTTCCCGATTGAGGAAGGCGACGAGTCATATACATCGTTCGTGAACTCCTATGGCGTTCAGATAGAATCGTATAAGAAGGTTGCCTACGGCACCTCGGAACCTCAAAAGATTTTTGACTACAAAATGAGGCTCAACGACTGGCCGGGCGACCAGGAAAGCGCTACACCCTTCATTTCGCGCAATATCGACGGCAAGCCTTATTTTGCAATCAACGGCTACACGAAGGGCCTGTTCGTCTTCGGCGAGGTTGAAGATGACTACAGTATTCCTGAGCAGGTTTATAACGAAGACACCAACTTCTTCGTCGACATCTATCAGCCTGAGTCGCTCGACAATCCGAACCTCGTGCAGCATACGGAAATTGAGATGGTAAAGACTCCGGGCGACAACATCTCGGCGACATTCTATTATCTCGGAGCCCTTGGCTATCGCGACGACATCAACTTTGACTACTGCGACGAAGAGGGTAAGGCAAACCTCGTAATCACGACCCGCGACTGGGACGGCGCGGAGATTGCCACCACCGCCAGTTATTATCTCTACACCCCCGACGGCAAACTCGACGCAACTATTGGAAGGAATATCGAGGGCGTAGTGCAGATGAGCGATATTGACGGTCAGGAGCCGCAATTCCTTTTTGTCAGCAACTTTAACAGCGAATATACTTTTGACTTTGTCAACCCCTACACAGGCGTCAACCATCACTCGTTCGGTCAGGTCCTTGAATGGAACGGCGAATATGAGGGGCTTTACGTGAACGTTGACCGTGTGGCCGACGGCGATTCCTATAAGTATTGTTTCGAACTTTCGACTCCAGGCCTCGACGACGATGGCAACGACTATATGCGAGTGGCCTGGGTGAGCCAGGAGGGTAAGATTATCAGCGTTGACGAAATCAATATGGGCCAGAACGTCCGTATGGCCAAGGTTTATATCGGTCAGGAGGTACTCAGCCCCTTCTTCTTCAACACGAACTCCGAGCGCGAATATATGATTATCGTTAAGCGCGGAGAAGCCTTCTCAAGCGCGACCCACGAAGAATTTCTTATCGGAACGGCTTCTGACGCAACGGGCAAACCGGGCGAAATTCTCCTTGAACTCAAGCCGGACGACGAACTCGGCAATCTGATTCAGGTTGCCACTATGGATGGCAACACCAGCCCGATTCTGTGGGCAATGTACTATAACAACACTTCCGACAAGTACTCTCAACTATTCTATAATCTCCCTCTGAAAAAGTTTCAAGGCGGCGACGGCTCGCTTGAAAACCCCTATCAGATTGCCTCAGCCGGCGACCTACAGTCAGTTCGCGAAAACCTTTCGGCCCACTACGAAGTAGTAAGCGATTTTGACGCTTCGGACATCGAAATTGCGCCGCTCGGCGGGTCCTCGGCTCCCTTCATCGGCACGATTAAGGGCAACGGACACACAATCAGCAACCTGACCATTGGCGGAACGGCCGCCTCGCAGGGTCTGTTCAGTTACATAAGCAACTCTTCGATTTCGGACCTCACCTTCGTTCACCCGACCATCAAGATTAACGAGTCGACCGACAAGGCCGGGCTTATTGCCGGAACCATGCAGCAGACCACCCTCACTAACATTCACGTTATCGGTCTGACGGTTGACTCCAATGCAGACATCTCGTTTGGCGGTCTTGCCGCAAACGCAAATCTTAAGACTGCAATCAGCGGTTGCTCCGTGACCAACGCTTCAATCAACCTTCCGGGTGCTACCAACGTGGGCGGACTGGTAGGCGAGACGCGCACCGGCACGTCAATCAGCGCAAGCGCATTCGGCGGCTCGCTTAAAGGCAAGTCGGTTGTCGGCGGTATTCTCGGCTGCTCCGGTCCTAACGCCGGCAACGTGACCGACTGCCATGTCGACGCAGACATCGCCGGCAATAACATCGTCGGCGGCATTGTGGGCGAAATCGATACCCGCATCCTCGTAGACCGCTGTCATGTTGAAGGCACTCTCGCCGCTTCGAAGACCTTCGGCACCTCCTATGTAGGCAAGGGTTATGCCGTAGGCGGCGTGGCCGGTTCGGTTGCTAACTATTATGAACCCGCAGAGGCAGCCGGAGAGGAAGCCAAGCCCACCGACGTTATCACCAACTGCGTGGTCAACATCGAGTCAATCACTACCCCCGCCCTCCCCGAAGGGAGCCAGAAGTCGGTTCACCGCATTGCCGGATTCACTTCAATCAACAATCTTGAACCCGACTGGGAAAACATTGAAGACGGCAAGCCTATCGACAAGTATCTCCCCACATCGACCGACCCCGGACTGAAAAACAACTATGTCGTTTCCGCTCTTGAAAAGGTTGACGCCGACGTTGAGTCAGCCGCCAACACCACCGAGGGCGCCGACATTGAACCGACTAAGGTTGACAGCGATTTCCTCGCAACGCTCGGCTATAAATTTGGCGAGACGGACGAAATGCCCTGGCAGGCACAGTCGGAATCCAACCCTACCCTATATCACGAAGGTAGCGCCAAGTTCCTGGCAGCGGAAATGGATGTACTGATTGGCAAACCCTTCGACGCCGACCTGGTAATCGTTTCGCGCAAACCGCTGACCGAAGAGGAATTTATCGACGGCTTTGCCTGCGAAATTTCAGACGAACAGGTAGTAGAAATGAACGGCAGCCTCGCTCTTAAGAACAATGTGGCCACGATTGGCTTCAACGCCCTTAAGGAAGGCACGGCCGAGTTTACCGCTAACGTTAACGGTTCGCTTGCAAAGGTTAAGTTCAACGTAGTAACCTCGCTCGCCGCTATCGACGAGATTCAGGCCTCCGGCTCGAAGGTCAGCATCAAGTTTGCCGACATGACCGTAACGGCTGAGAATGCTCTGATTGAAGTATATGCTCTCGACGGCAAGAAAGTCGCAACGGGCAGCAACAGCCTCTCGCTCGCGTCGCTCGCCAAAGGCTTCTATGTTGTCAAGGCAACTGACGGCGCCGGCGCTTCGGCAACCGCCAAGTTCCTGCTTCAATAAACCGGACTCCATTAAAAAAGAGAGGGGCCGCTCGAATTTGAGCGGCCCCTCTTTTATTTGATTGAAAAATTACTTGCGGACGGGATCGCAGGTTAGACCTACGCCGAGTTTCTTGAAGATTTTGCGGTCAACTTCGCCGAGCATAACGGTGGAGTGAACCTGACAGCCCTGGAGAGCGGGAAGTTGCTCAAGGGCGCGGCGGCAGTTTTCATCGCGGGTTGAAAGAACGGAAAGGGCAACGAGAACTTCGTCGGTATGAAGGCGGGGATTATGGCTGCGGAGATAGTTGATTTTGGTGAACTGGATAGGCTCAATCATCTCCTGGGGAATCAGTTTAACGCTATGGTCAATTCCGGCAAGATACTTCGTTGCATTGAGTATCAGGGCCGCACTCGGGCCAAGAAGTTCGCCGGACTCAGCCGTGATAATCGTGCCGTCGGAAAGTTCGATGGCCGACGAGGGTTTGCCTGATTGCTCGGCGCGCTGTTTTGCGGCAGCAACGGGGCGGCGATAGGAAGTATCAATCTTGGCCTGCTTGAACAGGAGCGCAATCTTATTAACCTCGGCATCGACGGACTCGCCGAGCGCCATACGGTTAAGGGCGTCATAGTAGCGGCGTATAATCTCCATCTTCGAGGCATCGGAGCAGACTTCGTCATCGTCGATACAGAAACCGACCATATTAACTCCCATGTCGGTAGGCGACTTATAAGGGTTCTCGCCGTAGATACCCTCAAAGAGGGCGTTGAGCACGGGGAAAATCTCAATATCGCGGTTATAGTTGATTGCGGTCTTGCCGTAGGCCTCCAAGTGGAAGGGGTCAATCATATTGACGTCGTTAAGGTCGGCCGTGGCGGCTTCGTAGGCAATATTAACGGGATGTTTGAGCGGAAGGGACCAAACGGGGAAAGTCTCAAACTTGGCATATCCGGCTTCGATTCCTCGCTTGTTCTCATTGTAGAGTTGGCTGAGGCAAACGGCCATCTTGCCGCTGCCGGGGCCGGGCGCCGTCACGATTACAAGCGGACGGGAGGTCTCGACATAATCGTTCTTGCCGAAGCCTTCGTCGGAAGCAATCAGGTCGACATTGGCGGGATAGCCGTCGATAAGATAATGGACGTAGGTCTTGATTCCCTGACGTTCGAGACGTTCGCGGAAGGCGTCGGCGCTTTTCTGCCCGTCATAGTGGGTAAGGACAACGGAGCCTACCATAAAGCCGCGATTCATGAACTCTTTGCGGAGTCGGAGCACATCTTCGTCGTAGGTGATTCCAAGGTCGGCGCGGACCTTGTTTTTGTCGATATCCTCGGCACTGATTACAATAACAATTTCAGCCTGGTCGCGGAGTTGGGAAAACATTCTCAACTTGCTGTCAGGCTGAAATCCGGGGAGAACACGGCTGGCATGATAATCGTCAAAGAGTTTGCCGCCAAGTTCCAGATAGAGTTTGTTACCAAATTGCGCAATGCGCTCGCGGATATGTTCAGACTGAATCCGCAGGTACTTTTCGTTGTTAAATCCGTTCTTCATAACGGGATGCAAATTTAAGCATTATTCGCGAAAAAATTGCAAAACCCGAGGAAAAATTTTTCAACACCCGCTAAAGCACCAGTTCTGAGAAAAGGCGACGGAAGGTGGCGTCAAGATTGTCAGTAAGGCCGGGATGAGGCCGCGAAGTCTGTATTACACAACTTTTTACGGCTGAGAACCAGCGAAAGCGCTCCTCGACGGGAAGGTCGGCCAGGGCCGACGAGTCGGCGGCAAACATCCGGAGTTGGGCGTCAAGTTGCCCGATGTTTACCTTCGGGTCGAAGGCCTTAAGGCGGTCAGGATTCAGTTCAAAAGCCGAACGGAACCATCGGGCCCGCTTACACATCATCAGCAGGCCGACGTTGATAAACTCCTCGCGCTCAACGCACGGGACGTAGCGAACTACGGCATATTCATAGATTAAGGCGTCCTCGTTCATCGATTGCTTGCTTTACGAAAATGGATGAATTTTTAAGTCGCTCGGTCAGGAAGCGTTTATAGAAATTGCGCACCTCGTCGGGCGACATATCCCTACCCTCCTCGATAAGCCACGAGTCGGGCAGGAGGTCGACGATTTGGTTGAGGGTACGGGGCGTGATTGCCTGACGCATCAGTTTATCGGCTTCTTCGAGGCGCGACGCGTAGGGCAAGAGGGCATGGTTCTTGATGTAGGCGAAGGGATCGAGCGGAGCCTTATCGAGGTTGCGCCACGAATGATGGAAATAGAGCGACGCGCCATGGTCGATTAGCCACGTTTCGCCATTCCAGAGGAGCATATTCGTATTGAGGCGCGCGCGGTCCACGTTGGTAAGGAATGCGTCGAGCCAGACGATTTTTGAGGCGGTCAGCGGGTCAAGATGGTTTACGGAGGGGTCCATCGTCATTGCCCGATCGAGAAAATGCAGGCCGAGGTTGAGGCCTTCGCTTGCGCGCAGAAGGTCTTGAATCTCTTCGTCTGGTTCGGTGATTCCGAAGCGGCTGTCGACATTGAGAAAGACGAGTTCGGGCACTTTAAAGCCGAGTTTGTGGGCAACCATACCGCCGATAAGTTCGGCAATCAAAGCCTTTGAGCCATGGCCGGCGCCACGAAATTTCACTACGTAGCGAAATCCGTCGTCGGCCTCAGCCAATCCGGGGAGGGAGCCGCCTTCGCGCAGCGGCAGGATATAGCGGGTTAAATTTTGAGTTCGAAGTTCCAAGGTTTGGGGGTTGAGGGTTTAGTGTTTAGTGTTTAGTGTTTATGGTTTAATGTTTAGTGTTTAGTGTTTAATGTTTATGGTTTAGGGTTTAGGGTTTATGGAAGTGGTTTCGGGTTGTTTTTTTATAACGTGGGAGGGGGGTGAATTATTTTATTGGGGGTTTTGCTTTTTTTCGGGGAATTATGTGTAACTTTGCGGAGTGTTTTATCGCCGGCTGACATATGTTGTCTTGGCGTGTTGGATGCTCCTGCTGACGGGGTGTTCAATGACGCGTCATATCCCTGAGGGACAACTCCTTCTGGACCATACGCTCATCAGGGTTGACAAAAAGGGCGACGACATCCCCTCGGCCACGGAACTCAACAACTACCTGCGTCAACATCCCAATTCGCGCGCCTTGGGCGTTCTCCCTCTTCGACTTTATACGTACAATTGGAGCGGCAACGACTCAACCAAGCGCGTTAATCGCTGGCTTCGCAATATTGGCGAGGCGCCGGTGATTTACAATCAGCGGCTGACGGACATTTCGGCTTCGCAACTGCGTCAAGCCCTGGTCAACAAAGGGTTTGTCCACTCGTCGGTTTCGGTCGATACGGTTAGCCGGGGGCGTAAAATGCGTGTAACCTACAACATTTCGCCTTCATATCCGCTCCGTATCTCGGACATGGAGTATCAAATCACGGACCCTTTTGCAGCCGGAATTATTTTGGGCGACTCGGTCAATTCGGCCATTAAGAAGGGAGCGATTCTTGACCGCACACAACTTGACGCGGAGCGCACGCGATTGACGGACCTGATGCGACGAAACGGTTATTATGACTTTCAGCGTGAAAATATCTCGTTCACGGCCGATACGGTAGCAGGGTCGGCCGACGTCTTCCTGACGATGCTCGTTAAGCCCACGAAAGGGGCTGATACTCATCAACTCTATACTATCCGAAACGTCATTTTCCACCCCGACTATTCGCCGGAGAGCGCTTCGACGCCGGGCGACACGGTTGCGTATCGCGACATACTGATTGTGGGCAATCCGGAGCGCAAACGCCCCGCATTGAGTTCCAAAACGCTTTGGAACAACAACTTCATCGAACCGAATCATCCTTATAATTCAGCGCAATTCAACCGGACCTATGAGGCCCTTGCGCGACTTGGCATAATCAAATCGGTTTCGGTTGAACTCAAGCCGGTAGGCTGCGGCGAAATGGACGCGATAGTTCGCCTGCAACTAAACTCGCCGCAAGGAATTTCGCTTGAACTCGAAGGCACAAACTCGGAGGGCGACCTCGGGGTCGGAGCCGGAGTGACCTATCAGCACCGGAATATTTTCCACGGCTCGGAACTGCTGACGCTCAAGGGGCGCGGGGCCTACGAGAGCCTGTCGGGAAATCTTGAAGGGCTTATCAACAACCATTACACCGAAGCGGGAGCGGAAGTGGCAATTACATGGCCGAAATTCTCAATGCCCTTCGTTTCGCGAAAATATCGGCGTAAAGTATTGGCGTCAACGGAGTTTTCGCTCAACGGGAACTACCAGGAGCGTCCTGAATATACCCGCATAATCGCCGGCGCCGGCTGGAGATACAAATGGGCAAACCGAACGAATACCAATCGGCGCGTTTTTGACCTTTTAGACGTGAACTACGTGTTCCTTCCGCGCTCGACAATCAATTTTCTCGACGAGGTTGCCGCCGGCAATCCGTTGCTGCGCTATAGTTATGAGGACCACTTCATTATGCGTATGGCCTACTCATTTTTCCTGACCAACCGCACCAACGCGCCGCTGCTTCCCGGGCAGGCTCCGAGGCGCGAACCGGCCAATGTATGGACCGTCAGGGCATCGGCTGAAAGCGCGGGCAATCTGCTCTACGCAATCTCCTCAGCCATAGGCCAGAAGAAGCATGACGGCGCCTACAAGATTTTCGGCACGCAGTATGCTCAATACGTCAAAGGCGAGGCCGATTTTATGGTCAAGCATACCCTGAGCCGCCGCGCCTCGCTTGCCTTCCATATCGGAGCGGGTGTTGCTGTGCCCTACGGTAACTCCTCGATGGTTCCTTTCGAAAAACGCTTCTATGCCGGGGGCGCCAACGGAGTGCGCGGCTGGAGCGTCAGAACTCTCGGGCCGGGCCGATATGACGCAAAAAACTCGGTGCGCGACTTTATTAACCAGTGTGGCGACATAAGATTGGACTTCAGCCTCGAAGCGCGCATGAAACTCTTCTGGGTGCTTGAAGGGGCACTATTTGTTGATGCCGGAAACATCTGGACCATACGCGATTATGAAACGCAGCCGGGCGGACTGTTCAAGTTCGACAGTTTCTATAAGGAACTCGGCTGGGCCTACGGACTCGGCCTGCGTATGGACTTCACCTATTTCCTCTTGCGTTTTGACCTTGGTATGAAAGCCTATAACCCCGCGATGAATCAGGAACCGTGGCCTCTCACCCACCCCAACTGGCGGCGCGACGCTACGTTTCATTTCTCCGTGGGTTATCCATTTTAAGAATTATCTCCCGTAACTGAATTATGAAATCACTTGTTATTTTTGACCTTGACGGAACCCTCCTCAACTCCATAGCCGACCTGGCTCACGCAACCAACCATGCCTTGGCCGTTTGCGGCTATCCGACTCACGACGTGGCCACTTATCCCTTCTTCGTTGGCAACGGCGTCGGGCGTCTGCTGGAACGCGTGTTGCCGCCGGAAAACCGTGACCCTGAATCAATTGCCTACCTGCGAAAAGTATTCCAGGAATATTATGACCGCCACCTCTGGGAGCATACCGTTCCCTATCCGGGAATAGAAGACCTGCTCGATGACCTCGCGGTCAGCGGCTTTAAACTGGCCGTGGCTTCCAACAAGTATCAGGCGGCAACGTCGGCTCTTGTAGCCCACTTCTTTCCGCGTCTGCCCTTTGAGAGCGTCCACGGAATGCGCCCGGGGGTGCCGGCCAAACCTGACCCCTCGATTGTCTTCAACATTCTGCGCGATGTCCCTACGCCCAAAGCGGAAGTGACCTATGTGGGCGATAGCGGCGTCGATATGGAGACGGCGCGCCGGGCGTGTGTGCAAAGCGTCGGAGTGACCTGGGGCTTCCGTCCCGTTGCAGAATTGCGCCAATATTATGCCGAAAATATCATTTCGGAACCGTCGGAACTGCTTCGAATTGTAAAAAATTCCTAACAATCTATGGCTCAACCACCTGCAACTCAACGCGGCTCATTCACCACCCGGCTCGGCGCAATCGCAACGGCCGTAGGCTCGGCTGTAGGCCTCGGAAATATATGGCGCTTTCCCTACGAAGCGGGAACTAACGGCGGGGGCGCTTTCCTGCTTATCTATCTCTTTTTCATAGCGATAGTAGGTGTGCCGCTGATGTGTGCCGAGTTTTCAATGGGGCGCGACTCGCGTTCAAACGCCGTGCGAGCCTTTGCCTCCCTGACCGGCAAAAAGTATATGGGGATTGTGGGTGTGCTCGGCATACTTAGTTCCGTGCTGATTCTCAGTTTCTACTCGGTGGTTGCCGGCTGGACGATAGAGTATACGGTGCTGTCAGTTACCCGAGGCTTCGACTCGGCCGACGTCTCGTCGCTCCATTCGCTCTATAATTCCTTCATTGCGTCGCCGACCAAGGCGCTCGGCTATACCTGGCTTTTCCTGCTTATCAATTATTTTGCGTTGGCGCGCGGCGTCCGTAAAGGCATTGAACGCCTCTCGAACTTCCTGATGCCGGTTCTGTTTCTGATTCTTGTAGTTTTCTGCATCAATTCGCTATTGCTCCCCGACGCCCACAAAGGGCTTGAGTTCCTTTTTGCCGTCGATTTCAGCCATGTGACAACGTCAACGGTTCTAAGCGCTATGGGTCAGGCCTTTTTCTCGCTGAGCCTCGGATTAGGCTGTATGTTGACCTATGGCTCATACTTCAAGGAGTCGACACGAATTCCGCGCACTGCTGTAACCATTGCCGGGCTTGATACTCTGGTAGCCATACTTGCCGGCATAATTATCTTCCCGGCCGTATTCAGTTTCGGGATGTCGCCCACCGCGGGGCCTACACTCGTCTTCGAGACGTTGCCGGCTATTTTCGGAGCGATGCCGGGCGGAAAATTCCTCGCTCCCCTGTTTTTCCTGTTGCTTTTTATTGCGTCGCTTACTTCGACAATTTCAATGGCGGAAATCTCGATTTCATTTTGCAGCGAGCGCTTCCGTTGGTCGCGTAAACGGGCGTCGGCTGCCGTCATAGGTCTTTGCGCCATTCTCGGAGCATTTTGCGCATTGAGTTTCGGGCCGATGGCCGACTTCAAAATCTTCTCGCTGACCGTCTTTAACCTCTTTGATTTTGCGTCATCGAACGTCTTGCTCCCGATTGGCGGACTATGCACGGCGCTGATTGCAGGCTGGGTCTACTCCCCGGCCCGCTTCAAGAAGCAACTCCAGGTGCGCCCGACGCTCTTCGCGGCTATCCGTTTCCTCCTCCGCTACATCATCCCCGTCTGCATCGCCCTGATCTTCGCCAACTCCCTCTAACCATAAACAACACGACATAATGTCAATTTGACATTATGACATTATGACAAATTGACAAATTGACAAACTGACAAAAACTAAAAATCTCAAAAACAAATGGCTATCAAATTCAGTTCGGCGCCCTCTTACTTTTGGCTCAACTCATGGGTTTTAGCCAATATTATCGAAATTGCCACACAGCGCTTCTGCGACCGCTTCGTCGACTATAAAATCGACCCCGGTCATCGCTCTATGCCTTAAAATGAACGCTATGCTAACGGCAATGCTGACGGCTCAACTACGCGACTTCAAGGGGCAGGGCGGGTTTGCGGAAAACTTGACGCAAACCCGCCTTGAAAGCCGCCAGCATAAGGCAGCAACTGAGGGTGCGCCAAAATGTCCGCAATGCGGTAAACCTATGCTCTCGCGGACAATACAGCGAGGCACCCGCCAAGGCCAACAATTCTGGGGTTGCTCCGACTATCCAAAATGTAACGGGACTTTGCCCAAGTAACACACAAAACTAATTAGCCAACTCCTGCATCTGCAACTTCAGCCCGACGGAAATCTATTCGTCGGGCAATTTTTATAAGGAGGGGCAGAGGAGGAGGG
>CAYUGU010000037.1:11361-19950 GCA_964444345.1 uncultured Bacteroides sp. | reverse complement strand
TTGCGCCCACTTTCGGCGGCATCAACCTCGAAGACATCAAGGCCCCCGAGTGTTTCGAAATCGAGCGCCGACTGAAGGCCGAATGTGACATCCCGGTTATGCACGACGACCAGCACGGCACGGCCATCATCTCGGCGGCCGGACTGCTCAACGCCCTCGAACTCCAGGACAAAAGGATTGAAGATATCCGCCTGGTAGTCAACGGCGCCGGAGCCGCCGCCGTGAGTTGCACGCGCCTCTACGTTTCGCTCGGCGTCAAGCCGGAAAATATCGTCATGTGTGACTCCAAGGGAGTTATCCGCACCGACCGCGAAGGCCTCTCGGAGCAAAAACGCGAGTTTGCGACCGAACGCGACCTCCATACGCTGGCCGACGCTATGGTCGACGCCGACGTCTTCCTCGGCCTCTCGGTCAAGGACGTCGTGACCCCCGAAATGGTCAAGTCCATGGCCCCCAAGCCCATAGTATTCGCCCTGGCCAACCCCGACCCGGAGATTGCCTACGACCTGGCAATCAAGACGCGCCCCGACCTTATATTCGCAACCGGACGCTCCGACTATCCCAACCAGATTAACAACGTGCTCGGCTTCCCCTACATTTTCCGCGGAGCCCTCGACTCGGGCGCCACAGAAATCAACGAGGCGATGAAACTCGGCGCCGTGCGCGCAATTGCCCGTCTGGCCAAGGAGCCGGTGCCTACTGTCGTCAATGCCGCCTACGGAATCGGCAAACTCGAATTTGGCCGCGACTATATTCTCCCTAAGCCCCTTGACCCCAGACTGTTGACCACGGTTGCACCCGCAGTTGCCCGCGCTGCCGCCGAAAGCGGCGTTGCCCGCCGCCCGATTACCGACTGGGCCGAATATGAGGAAAAACTCCGCCGACTGATGGGCAACGACAACAAGATGCTCCGTCAGATTCATATGGAAGCGAAAGCCTCCGGCGGTAAGCGCATAGTCTTCGGCGAGGCCAACACGGACAATATGCTCCGCGCCGCCGAGGCCGCCAAGAACGAAGGCATCTGCATCCCCATCCTCCTGGGCAACGACGAGATGATTACCAAGCGCGCCAAACGCCTCGGAGTGGACCTCGCAGGAATGGAAATCATCAACCCGCGCCACGACCGCGAGGCCGGACGCCGCGAACGCTATGCCGAGACGCTTACACGCAAGTTGCAGCGCCGCGGAATGACGCGCTCCGTCGCCCTCGAAAAGATGATGGACCGCAACTACTTCGGCATGATGATGGTCGACACGGGCGAGGCCGACGCCTTCATCTCCGGAACCTACTCGGGAGGAATGACCAATCGCGAAATCGCCATGGAGGTTATCGGCGTGCGCGAACCCTATCACACGTTTGCCGCCATGCATATCGTGAACACCAAGCGCGGCACTTTCTTCCTGGCCGATACGGCTATCAACTCGGAGATGGACGAGGAGACGCTCTATGACATCACGCGCCTGGCCCGCCATTCGGTTGAATATTTTGCCCACACCCCGGTGATGGCCATGGTAAGTTTCTCAAACTTCGGGTCGAGCCGCGAGAAGGAGGGCAATATGATTGCCCGAGTGGTCGAACGCGTCCAGAAGGAATTTCCCGAACTGGCAATCGACGGCGAGATGCAGATTCAAAACGCCCTCAACCGCTCGCTGCGCGACACTAACTATCCCTTCTCGCGCTTGAACGGCCACGACGTCAACACCCTGATTTTCCCGAATCTGAGCGCGGCCAACTCGGCCTACCGCCTGCTCCTAGAAATGGGCATCGGCGACGCTATCGGCCCGATTCAGATAGGCCTGAAAAAGCCGGTCCACTTCGTGAATGTCGACACCCCCGTGCGCGATATTCTGAACCTGGTGGCTATTGCGGCCCTCGACGCCCGCGTCGCCGAACTCTGATTTGCACGTTTCGAAAAATTAACGTAAATTTGCAACGACAATATTTTTATTAACCCTTAAATCTTTGATTTATTATGGCTTATAAAGTTGAAGAAATCGAAGGCGTAGGCGCCGTTTACGCTGAAAAACTCGAAGCCGCCGGAGTCAAGACCACCGACGACCTTCTCGAAAAGGCTGCAACCCCCAAGCAGCGCAAGGAACTGGCCGAAGCAACCGGCATCTCTGAAAAACTCATCCTCAAGTGGGCCAACCACTCTGACCTCTTCCGCATCAAGGGCATCGCCGGTCAGTTTGCCGAACTCCTCGAAGCCGCCGGAGTTGACACCGTCAAGGAACTCCGCCACCGCGTTCCCGCTAACCTCCACGCAAAGTGCGTAGAAGTCAACGAGGTGAAAAACCTCTGCAACCGCGTTCCCGCCGAGTCTGAAATCGAAAAGATGGTAGCCCAGGCTAAGGAACTCGAACCCAAACTCTCCTATTAAGTGTTTAGTGTTTAGTGTTGAGTGTTTAATGTTTAATGTTGAGTGTTGATAAGACCTTCTCTTAAACACTAAACCATAAACACTAAACCATAAACCATAAACACTAAACACTAAACTCTAAACAAAACGCGATTAGCGCAAGGGAGCAGGCCCTGCAAATCAACAATCTGACGAGCGGCCTCAACATCGTGGACCCGCAAAATCGCCGACCCTGCCTGAAGCGCCAACGTGTTGGCATAGCAAGTCGCCGGGAGCGACTCCTCCGGAGTCAACCCCAGCGGCTTGTATAGCATTGACTTGCGACTGATGCCGACCAACACCGGATGCGGGAACGTGCTGCAAATCAGCGGCAACTCGCTCATCAACTGCCAGTTTTGCTCAACCGTCTTCGCAAACCCGAAGCCCGGGTCGAGAATAATCTGATGCGCGCCCTTGGCCGCCAACTCGTCGACCCGGCGCGCGAAAAACTGCATCACATCCGCCGTCACGCTCCCCGCCGCCGAATAGTCGGTCAGCGACGCCATTGTCTGCGGAGTGCCACGCATATGCATAATTATATAAGGAGTGTTGTTCCTTGCAATCAGCGCGTCCATAGCCTCGTCGGCCATTCCGCCGCTGATGTCGTTGACAATGTCGGCGCCCGCCGCAAGGCCCGCCTCGGCAACCGAGGCCCGAAAAGTGTCGATACTCACGGGAATCTCGCGGCTCAACTCCCTGACGATGCCTACGGCCCGACAGATACGCTCGGCCTCAACATCGGCCGGGACCTCCGGCGCCCCCGGGCGCGACGAATACGCTCCCAGGTCGAGAATATCCACTCCCGCCCGAAGCATCGACTCGGCGCGAGCCGCAATAGTCTCATCGCCGGGCGTCCGCGAACCCGCAAAAAAAGAATCGTCGGTAATATTGATTATGCCCATGACGGCCGGACGCTCAAAAACCACGCAGCGGCCCCGCAGATTTAAACTAAACGGAATATTTATTCTTTTCATGGCGCAAAGTTAACGAAATTTTGCGTAACTTTGCACCATTATGGAATTATTAGCATTCATCGACGCCCAAGCACTCTTCGCAATGGTCTGGGAACATATGAGTTACGTCTACGTGTTTCTCTTTATGACCATTGAAAGTTCATTCATCCCCTTCCCGAGCGAAATCGTCGTGCCACCCGCCGCCTATATCGCTACGGTCGACCATACAATGAACATTTGGGGCGTGGGCATCGCCGCCACCCTCGGCGCCCTTGCCGGCTCGATTATCAACTACTTCCTCGCCGTCTGGATCGGACGCCCGATAATCTACGCCTTTGCCCGCTCGCGCGCCGGCGCCGTATGTATGCTCTCGCCCGAAAAGGTCAAGAAAGCCGAAGACTATTTCGACGCCCACGGCGCCGTCTCGACCTTCATTGGCCGTCTGATTCCCGTAATCCGCCAACTGATTTCAATCCCCGCCGGCCTCGCCCGCATGAACTTCGGCAAGTTCTGCCTCTTCACGACTCTCGGCGCCGCCGTCTGGAACGTCATTCTCTGCTGGCTCGGATGGTTCCTCGGTCAGTTTGTCAGCAAAGAAGACCTCTTCCAGAAAATCGAAGAATACAACCAGTATCTCAGTTGGGCCGGATATGCCCTCGGAGCCTTCTGCGTCCTCTTCATTGTCTGGCAACTCGTTAAACCCAAAAAACCTCAAACCGAAGAAACCCTATGACCCTCATAGCCCCCTCGATGCTCAGCGCCGACTTCGGCCATCTGGCCGACGACGTCGAAATGGTCAATAACTCTGACGCCGCCATGATTCATCTCGACGTCATGGACGGCCGCTTTGTCCCCAACATCTCGTTCGGATTTCCCGTAATCGAAGCCATCGCCAAGAGCGCCCGCAAGCCGCTCGACGCCCACCTGATGATTGTTGAGCCCGACCGCTGGATTGATACCCTTGCCCGCATCGGAGTGGAGACCATGAACGTTCACTGGGAGGCATGCACCCACCTCCACCGCACGGTCCAGGCCATCCGCTCCGCCGGAATGAAACCCGCCGTGACCCTCAATCCCGCCACTCCCGTCGAGTTCCTGCGCGATATAATTACGGAGGTTGACATGGTCCTGCTGATGAGCGTCAACCCCGGCTTTGGCGGACAGAAATTCATTCCCCAAATCCTCGACAAGACGCGCCGCCTGCGCCAACTCATTGCCGAAAGCGGCTCCCGAGCCCTCATTCAGATTGACGGCGGCGTAAACCTCGAAACCGGCCGGCAACTCGTCGACGCCGGCGCCGACATCCTCGTGGCCGGAAGTTACGTCTTCAACTCCCCCGCCCCCGCCGCCACCATCGCCTCCCTCGCCTCCCTCTAACGGTTCCCTCTAATAAAAAACGCCTCATATGGAGGTGCCGTAAAGAAAGGTATGGAGGCGGCGATCTCCGAGCGCCGCTACGGACACCGGGATCTGCACGCGCCCTCGCGTGCATGGCGCGCCGTCGGCGTAAGTTTTGCGTACGACGGACGGCGGCGGGACGCCGCCTTTCCTTTTCACTATACAAAAAAAATGCGGCCCGAGGGTCGCATTTTTTATTGGGGAAGGGAGGGGGTTATTCGTAGATGGGGGTTACTTCGCCGGTGGTGCCGTTGATGAAATAGAGGGTAGGACCGGTGGTTGCCTTCTTGCCGTCGTAGCCGAAGATGAGGACATACTTGTTATCGTAGGTCGTGAAGGCGCCTTCGGTGTTCTGGGTAAACTGCAGACGCATTGAGCGTTCCTGGGGAGCCGTGATGAGCGCCTTAGCCGAAGCGATATAATCTTCGAGGAAGTCTTCGGGACTAACGTCTTCGGGGTCGATAGCGTCGCCGTCCAGTTCCTGGAATACATATTTGTTTACATTGTCGGAGGGCGTAACCTTACAGGTCAGCATATGGTAGTAACTGTCCTCATCGCTCCAGTCAGTGAACTGAACGTCGAAAGTCAGGGGCTCGGTGGGCACTTCGGCATCAGGCAGTACGAGAGCGCCTTCGGGGCCGCGAACCTGCTCGATGTTGCCGTCCATACCGGTGAACTTGAATACGTAGAGCGGAGTAGTCGGCGCGCCGTTATATCCGTAGACAAACAGATAATAGTCGGGGGCACAATTCTGCTGGATTGAAGAGTTGTATTCATTCCACATCATATGCGTAGAACTTACTTCGCCGCTGCTGAGTTTCAAATAGGCGCCATTGGCGTTAACATGGTTTGCAATAAACTCTTCGTCGGTCTTATCCTCAAACTTGGCGCTGGGGTTAGAGGTGCGCAGCCAGGTGTAAACATAAGTTTCATCGGGGTCGGAGGGGATAACCTTAAAGTCAAACTCGGTGTCCCACTGAGTTGCCTTCAGATTAGAGAATTCAACCTTGAAGGTGAGTTCCTTTTCGATCTGCTCGGGTTGCGGGCAAACCTCAATAGTCTGCACTTCGGTGTTGCGGCCGCCATCTTCGGCAATACCGCAAACGAGGACGTAGTATTTTTCTTCAGCCACGAGATGCATACCGTCAACGATATCCGTCAGCGTATTGAGATTTTCAGCCTTGCCGGTATGTACAAACGGGCTGGTTTCCCAGTTGATCTGATTGGTTTCGTTGAACCAGTAGATGCGGTTATCTACATAGTTGCGGGCGGTGTTTTTATCGTTGATCTTCGAGGCGTGAGTGAGGAACGCAACATAGCGGGTCTCGGGGTTCGAGGGGTCGATAGTCACGTCGAACGAAGTCGGAGTAGCCTTGGTGGCAGTCATTTCGAAGGTACAGTTGTCGGTGATTTCAGGTTCGGGCACTTCGATTACCAGTTCGGTCTGCTTGTTGTTGACCGCACCATATTCGAGGCCGTAGGCAATGGCCAGGAAGGCAGAGCCGGGCTTGATGTTATGGTAGGTGCGTTCGCCCTTGTCGACATAAGTCACATCTTCCCAGGTACGACCCATCTTATATACCTGATTTTCATAGTTGGCAACCGACATTGAAACGAGTTGCGGCAGGGAATAAGAGGCGAGTTGGTCAGGAGTATAAATGTCGATAGCAAAGGGGATAGAGGTATCCTTGCCTTCTTCGGGGATTGCTTCGGCCTTGACGGTCATTGAGAGCGAATTGAACTCTACGGACATCTTGAATTCAACGCCGAGGTCTTCGAGTTTCTTAGTGGTGAACTCAAACATAAGGGGCTCGGAGGTCACAACAACGTCGTCGCCGTCGAGTTTAGCGGTGTAGAGAACCACTACGTAGTCGGTCGGAACGGTCGGAGTTTCCTGCGGGAACCAGTTGCGCTTGTCCGAGCCATATTCGAAGACGCTCTTTTCGCCGCTCCACGAGAGGGTGATACCCATGCTTGCGGCAACGTCTTCAAGATACATGATGTCGTCAGCGATAAGACAGTCGGCCCAGGCCGAGGGGTCGATTTCGTTCTTTTCGAGGAGCGACTTGGGCATACCGGTCACGCGATAGTAGATGCCTTCGGGGGCATCGATGTCGAGGGTGCAGCAGTTATAGTGAGGGGTCAGAGTGGCCTTCACGGGGTTTTCGCCGCGATCGGGCTGGTAAACGACGTCCATCCATTCATCGGTGTCGATATAGAAGTCTTCCTTTGAGCCGTCGGTATACTCCAACTGCATACGGTCATAGGCTCCCGGGGTTTGGGGGGAAGCCCCGTAGGTAATGTTCTTGACCTTGCTGAGGTCTTCGGAGTAAATGGGATATCCGCCGAAGACGAATGTCAGTTTATCGGCCGAAGCGCCGAGAGCGGCCAGCGCAACGGCGCCGGCGAGGATAATTTTCTTGATCATTTTACGGTAACTTTAAAGGAATTACCCTGGGCGCTGACAACGTAAACGCCATGGCCCAAGCCGTTGAGATTCAGTTGATAATCGCCTTCTGCCTTTACAGACATAACCTGCACGCCGCCAAGGTTGTAGACGCTGACTTCGGTTCCGGCGGGAAGGCCGTGGAACACGATTTTGTCGCCCTTGACGTCAGCCGCGCCATCGGCTTTGACTTCGTCGATTGCCAATTCGGGATTCAGCGAGTGGGTAAACTTTGAAATCTTGGAACGCTCAATCGAAACTTCCGAATCCAAGCCTTCAACCTGCAGATGAGTCTCCGTGAAACTCATCTTGACGTCATCGTTAATCACCAGATCAACGGTTGACTTGTCATTCAAGTGGATTTTAACCACGTTGAAATCGACCGCCTGAGCGCATAGCGCCATCACTGCGGCGGCCAAAATGATAAAACACTTTTTCATTTGTGAAGTGAAACTAATAATTGGAAATACTAACTTATAGAGCGCAAAATTATGAAAAATCCGTCAATTTGCCAAGAAACTGACGGATTTTTTAGATTTTTGCTTCCGATTTGTATTATTGAGCCTGCAGAAGGGTCACGTGGCCCACGGGGAGCGACGCCGACATCTGAACCGGCAGGCGCGTCGCGGCCGATACCTGAGCGTGGACCGGATAGCCGCTCGGGGCGCCTTCATAACTATACTGGAACGTAACGTCATAGACATCGCCGTCGGCGCCATTGAACGTCACGTCGACGTTGCGCGCGAAGCCGCCTGAGATAGGGATGGTGACCGTCTGTCCCGGCTGCATCGACTCGAAATCAATCTCATGGAAATAGTAGAAAAGGCCGAGCATATCCGACGTAATGGTTATGGCCTCCATAGTCTCGCCCGAAGCGTTGAGCGAGCCCTGGCCGAGAATATTCTTATAGTTGGCGGGGTCGTCGGGGCTGAACGCGTTTGAGCGGAACTGGGTCACTTTCGGCTTCAGATACCAGCCGTTCTGGTATGTAACCTGCTCGCTGCTCAATCCGCCGGCAACCGGGGTCATCTCGGCGCGCAAAGTATCGGAGACGCAGAAAACCCTTCCCTCCCAGGGGATTGAATTGCCGTCGAGCGTCGCGCTGAAGCGGTTGCCGTCGGTGGCAACAGTGGCCCGCCCGTGGGCAATCATAACGTCGATGAGGCCCCATTTATAATGAACCTCGTAAGGGATTTCCTGATAAGGAATTGAAACTTGGGCCGAAGCGCCAACGGCCGCAGCCGCGCCAAAAATGAGCGCCAAAAATGTCTTCTTCATAGCATAAAAACTTAAATTACTAAAATTCCAACGCCGGAAAGCCCCACAAAGTTCAATCCTCCAAATTCGACCAACCAAGGAACAATTTCGCAAATTCGACCAACCAAGGAACAATT
>CAYUGU010000037.1:0-11261 GCA_964444345.1 uncultured Bacteroides sp. | reverse complement strand
CAAATTCGACCAACCAAGGAACAATTTCGCAAATTCGACCAACCAAGGAACAATTCATAAGATTAGACCAACCAAGGTTTATTTTATAAAATTGTTCTTTTCTCGGAACATTTTCGTATCTTTGCAAAAATTTTTCGACATTCGATATGGATATACTCAAAAGAAGATTTCAAAAACTCTTATCTGAAGTCAAAACCGACATCAGGCGTTTTTTGTACAACGACATAGACTGGAGTCAGCCCCTTATCGGGATAAAAGGACAACGAGGCGTAGGAAAAACAACCTTAATGCTCCAGCGGATAAAAGATACTGACCCAAAAGGAGAGCACTCTTTTTATGTCTCGCTTGACAATATTTGGTTCGCTGACCATACACTGATTGACATGGCGGAACGCCTGATCAACGAAAATGTCACCCATATATATTTAGATGAGGTTCACCGATTTCCGGGTTGGCAGCAGCAAATCAAAAATCTTTACGATTACTATCCGGAGTTAAGTATTGTCTTTACGAGTTCCTCTCTGTTAGTTGTTGATAATTCTATCGGCGACCTTTCGCGCAGAGTCGCTATGTATGAGTTGCCAGGACTATTTTTCCGCGAATATCTATCGTTTCAAGGCATCTCGGCGGGGAGCAGATTATCTCTTTCCGAAGTCCTGTATAACCACGAGATAATAGCGCCTGAAATAGCCTCTAAAACCAACATATTAAGGCATTTCGGCGATTATATGAGATTTGGATACTATCCATTTTTCTCAACAATGAATCTTAACGACTTTTATTATCGTCTGGAACAAATCGTCTCAACAGTAATTGACTATGATATTCCGTCCGTAGAGCCGAAACTCGAATATGAAACTTTGATTAAGGCTAAACGCCTGGTAGGTATAATAGCCGGTTCTCAGCCATATATCCCCAATATGACAACATTAGCCGGACTTATGGGTACAAATCGTGCCCAACTTCTGAAATTATTCCAACTTCTGGATAAGGCCGGAGTTATTCGCCAGATATATACAAAAGCACAAAGCCCCAAAAGCCTGGGTAAACCTCAAAAGGTTCTTCTAAACAATTCATCACTGATGAACGCTTTCAATAATGCAAAAATAGGAGCCGAAAGAGAGTCAACGTTTGCCTCTTTTTTGAGCGTTAATCATACCGTTGCATTTGCCCACGACGGCGACTTCATTGTTGACGGAAGATACCTTTTTGAGATAGGAGGGAAAAACAAGGGATTCGCTCAAATTCGAAATGTGCCGGACAGTTTCGTAGTGGCCGATGACATAGAGTTCGGACTTGAGAACAAGATTCCGCTATGGCTCTTTGGTTTTTTAGGATAGTCAGACTGTCCAAGCCCGAACAATGTTAGAAACAATGTTGGATGGTGGGGGTGTAAATTTTTCGGGGGGAGGTTTTCTTTTTTCATTTATTTTGTGTAACTTTGCGCAACATTTGTGTTTATTCAAAATTTGTTACATACGTTTACACGATTTTTTATGAAAAGCAAGTTCGGACTTGTTGCGGTTATGGCCCTCGCCCTCGGCCTTACCGGATGCTCGAAAAAACTGGGTCAGATGAAGGCTGACTACTTCACGGTTAACCCCAATCCGCTGGAAGTTGTGGGCACGAAGGTTCCCGCTTCCGTGTCGGCTAAAATCCCGGCAAAATATTTTGTCAAGAACGCTGTCTTGACCGTCACCCCCTATCTGACCTATGCCGGCGGCGAAGCCCAATCGACCCCGCTGACCCTCCAGGGCGAAAACGTTCGAGCCAACAACCAGACTATCTCATATGAAAACGGCGGCAACGTGACCCTCCCGGTCAACTTCACCTACCAGCCGGAAATGGCCACGAGCAAACTCGAACTCGGATTCACGGTTCAGCAGGGTAAGAAGACCTACGTATTGCCCCGCGTGGCAGTGGCCAACGGCGTAGTGGCAACCGCCACGTTTGCAAGCGCCGAGAGCGCTACGCCCGCAATTGCCCCCGACAAGTTCCAGCGCATCATCGCCGAGAAGGTCGACGCCGACATTCTCTTCCTCATCAATCAGGCCAACATCCGCGACAACCAGTTGCGCACGCAGGCTATGACCGGACTGCAGGGACGAATTCAGGAGGCCAACAAGGACAGCCGCCAGGAAATCGAGGAAATCAACATCAGTTCTTACGCCTCGCCCGACGGCTCTTATGACTTCAACTCAAAACTCGCTCAGAGGCGCGAAGACACCACCAAGGCCTATATGGACAAGCAACTCAAGGGCGTAAGTTTCGGCGAACTGACCGCCGACTTCACCCCCGAGGACTGGGAAGGCTTCCGTCGCCTCGTCAGCGAAAGCAATATCCAGGACAAAGACTTGATTCTCAGCGTCCTGAGCATGTATAAAGACCCGGAAGAGCGCGAACGCGAAATCCACAATCTGAGTTCCGTATTCGAGCAACTCGCCGAAGAGATTCTCCCCCAACTGCGCTATAGCCGCATCACGGCCAAAATCAATGTTATCGGCAAGAGCGACGACGAAATCGCCCAAGCCTATGCAAAAAATCCCGGCTCGCTGAGTGTCGACGAACTCCTCTACTACGCTTCGCTGACCGACTCCAACGATAAGCGCGCCGAAATCTACTCGGCTGCCGCCGAAGTCTACCCGACCGACTACCGCACGTTCAACAACCTCGGTATGGCTCAATATCAACTCGGCGACTTCGACGCCGCCCGCGCTTCGTTTGCCCAGGCTTCGCGTCTGGCCCCGCAGAGCGCCGAGCCCCAGATGAATATGGGTCTCATCTCGCTTGTCGACGGTAAATATGACGACGCCCAGAGCCGCTTCGGCGCCGCTGCCGGTGTGCCCGAACTTGGCGAAGCCCTCGGCGTCTACTACCTCAAGCAGGGCGATAACGCCGCCGCAGCCCAGGCTATGGAGGGCATCAGCAGCAACAACGCCGCCCTCTCGCAGATTCTCACCAAAGATTACTCAACGGCCAAGCGCACTCTCGCCGGAATCGCCGAGCCCGACGCCACGACCTACTATCTGACCGCCATTCTCGGCGCCCGCACCAACAACGAAACCATGCTGACCAATGCCCTCCGCCAAGCCATCAAACTCGACCCGAAGATGGCCGCCAAGGCTTCGCAAGACATGGAGTTCAGCCGTTTTAACCTCTCAGGCATCCTCTAAGTTATGGAACGTAAATTTCAACGCGTCCTGCTTAAACTCAGCGGCGAATCGCTTGCCGCCGGTCAGGGCTACGGAATCTCTACGGAGCGCCTCGAACAGTATGCCCGCCAGATCAAGGAGGCGGTCGAGGGCGGAATTCAGGTGGCCATCGTCATTGGCGGCGGCAACATCTTCCGCGGCCTCCAAGGCGCCTCGCGCGGATTTGACCGCGTCAAGGGCGACCAGATGGGTATGCTCGCAACCGTAATCAACTCGCTCGCCCTCAGTTCGGCCCTTGAAGCCATAGGCCAGCCCGCCGAAGTGCTCACCGCCATTGCCATGCACCCCATAGGCAAGCACTACAGCAAATGGGCCGCTATCGACGCCATGAAGGCCGGCAAAGTGGCCATACTCAGCGGCGGCACAGGCAACCCCTTCTTCACGACCGACACGGGCGCGGCCCTTCGCGGCGTCGAAGTCGAAGCCGACGTGATGCTCAAGGGCACACGAGTTGACGGAATCTACACCGCCGACCCCGAAAAGGACCCCACGGCTACCAAATTTGACCGCATCACCTATGACGAAGTCTACTCCCGAGGCCTCAAGGTCATGGACCTCACCGCCACGGCCCTCTGCAAGGAAAACGGTCTCCCGATCATAGTCTTCGACATGGATACGCCCGGCAACCTCGGCAAAGTCCTCGCCGGCGAAAATATCGGCACATTAGTATATTAACATACACCTTAAATATATAAACATGGAAAATCAGGAAAAACTGGACAAAATCATTGCCCAATTTGACATCAAAGGCACGGTCAGCGAAGTTAAACCGCTCGGCAACGGCCTCATCAACGATACCTACGTTGTGCGCACCGAAGGCGACGCCCCCGACTATGTCCTGCAGCGCATCAACCATCATATCTTCACCGACGTCGAAGGCCTCCAGCACAATATCGAGGCCGTTACGCGCCATATCCGCCGCAAACTCGAAGCCGCCGGCGAAAGCGACATCGACCGCAAGGTCCTGACCTTCGTCAAACTCAAGGACGGCGACAAGACCTACTATTTCGACGGCGAAAGTTACTGGCGCATCATGGTCTTCATTCCCCGCAGCAAGACCTTCGAAGCCGTGACCCCCGAGAGCAGCCGCGACGCCGGCCGCGCCTTCGGCAAGTTCCAGAGCATGCTCGTTGACATCCCCGAGCAACTCGTCGAAACCATCCCCGACTTCCACAATATGGAACTCCGCCTGCGCCAACTCCGCGAAGCCGTGGCAGCCGACCCCGTAGGCCGCGTCAAGGAAGTGCAGCCCCTGCTCGACGAACTCGAAAAGCGCGCCGACGAAATGTGTAAGGCCGAGCGCCTCCACCGCGAAGGCAAGCTCCCCAAGCGCATCTGCCACTGCGACACCAAGGTCAACAACATGATGTTTGACGAAGACGGCAAGACCGTGCTCTGCGTCATCGACTTGGACACCGTGATGCCCTCGTTCATCTTCTCCGATTTCGGCGACTTCATGCGCACCGGCGCAAACACCGGCGCCGAGGACGACAAAAACCTTGACAACGTGGAATTTAACATGGACATCTTCAAGGCCTTCACCGAGGGCTATCTCTCCACGGCCAAGGACTTCCTCCTCCCCATCGAAATCGAAAATCTCCCCTATGCCGCCGCCCTGTTCCCCTACATGCAGACGGTGCGCTTCCTTGCCGACTACATCAACGGCGACACCTATTATAAGATTCAATACCCGGACCACAACCTCGTGCGCTCAAAGGCCCAGTTCAAGCTCCTGCAGAGCGTCGAGAAACACACCCCGGAAATGAAAGAATTTATCGAAAAAATCAACAAATAATAAATCATGGAAATTAAAGGTAAAATCATACAGGTCCTCCCCCCTCAGGGCGGCGTAAGCAAAGCCGGCAAGGACTGGAAAAAGCAGGAATACGTCCTGGAAACTCAAGAAAACTTCCCCAAGAAGGTTTGCTTCAACCTCTTTGGCGACCGCATTGACCAGTATCCCATGAGCGTAGGCGAGGAAGTAACCGTTTCGTTCGACCTCGAAAGCCGCGAATACAATGGCCGCTGGTATACCGACGTGCGCGCCTTCAAGGTTGAAAAAGGCGGCGCTCCCGTGCCCCCCGCACCCGCTCCCGGCGCCCCCTTCGGCAACGACTTCCCCCCGGCCGCTCCCGCCGACCTGACCCCCGCCGCCGGCCCCACCGACGACCTGCCCTTTTAAGAAAAAAAGAACCGCTAAATTCCCTGTAAGTCAGTGAATCAAGAAGGATTTGTGCGCGTTGGCGCCGCAGTCCCCCGGGTGACTCCCGCCGACTGCGACGCCAACGCTGCGTCTATCATCGAACTCTGCCATCGCCTGGCCGACGCGGGAGTGCGCCTCGCCGCCTTCCCCGAATTGGCCATTACGGGCTATACCTGCGGCGACCTCCTGATGCAGGACACCCTCCTCGAAGGCGCCCGCCGCGCCCTTGACCATATATGCGTCGAAACCGCCCGCCTACCCCTGGTGGCCGTAGTCGGCGTCCCGATGAGGGTCGAGGGCGTGCTCTGCAACTGCGCCGCCGTGATTTCCGGAGGCAAGGTCCACGCGCTCGTAACCAAGACCTACCTGCCAAACTATGGCGAGTTCTATGAAAAAAGATGGTTTCACGCCCTGCTCCACCCGAATTCAACCCTCTTTGAACTCGACGGCTTCCGCTTCGGCGTAGAGATTTGTGAAGACCTCTGGGCGCCAATTCCTCCGAGCCGCCATCTGGCCCTTGCCGGCGCCGAAGTGATAGTAAACCTCTCGGCGTCGAACTCGCTCGTGGCCAAGCGAAAGGCCCTTACGCGTCTGATTGTCAGCGAATCGGCTTCGCAACATTGCGCCTACGTCTACTGCTCGTCGGGCTATGGCGAATCGACCACCGACTGCGTCTTCGACGGCAAGGCTATCATTGCCGACAACGGCTTCCTGCAGGCCGACTCCGAGCGCTGGCAGCGCGACCCCTTCTTTGAGATGGCCGACATTGACATCGAACTCATCAAGTCCGAACGCAACGCAAACGGGACCTTCTGCGACTGCGCTCAGCGCGAAAATGCCGCCAACAGTTTCGAAATTATCAACGTGACGCCTCCGGTTCAGCCGAAGGTTTCCGACGATTTTATCCGCCGCGTCGACTCGCGCCCCTTCGTGCCGGAAAATCCCGCCACTTTGGCCGAAAACTGCGACGAAATAGCCTCAATCCAAGCCCTCGGCCTTGCCCGCCGAATGGAGGCCACCGGCTGCAAATCGCTGACAATAGGAATCAGCGGCGGCCTCGACTCCACTCTCGCCCTGCTTATCGCCGTCAAGACCTTCGATATGCTCGGCCTCGACCGCAAGGGAATCATCGCCGTCACGATGCCCGGATTCGGCACTTCGGGGCGCACCAAGACCAACGCCGACGCCCTGATGAAACATCTCGGCGTGACCGTTCGCGAAATCCCTATCGGGCCGGCCGTCATGCAGCACTTCAAGGACATTGACCACGACCCCGAAAAGCGTAACGTAACCTACGAAAACGCGCAGGCGCGTATGCGCATGCTGATTCTTATGGACATCGCCAACGAGACGGGCGGCATGGTCCTCGGCACGGGCGACCTCTCGGAACTCGCTCTCGGCTGGGCCACATACAATGGCGACCATATGAGTATGTATGGCGTCAACGCCGGAGTACCCAAAACCGCTATCCGCGAGGTGGTTAACCGCTTTGCGCAACTCGACCCGGCGCTCGCCCCCACCCTCCGCGACATTATCGAGACACCCGTTTCGCCCGAACTGCTCCCCGCCGACAGCAAAGGCGAGATTGCCCAGGTTACGGAAGACCTCGTCGGCCCCTATGAACTCCACGACTTCTTCCTCTACCACCTGCTGCGCTTCCGCCGCCGCCCGCGCAAAATCTTCCTCCTCGCCTGCAAGGCCTTCGAGGGCCAATATGAGCCGGAGGTGATTGCCAAATGGCTGCGCACCTTCCTGCGCCGCTTTTTCGCCCAACAGTTCAAGCGCTCCTGCCTCCCCGACGGCCCGAAGGTGGGCACCGTAGGCATCAGCCCCCGAGGCGACTGGCGTATGCCCTCCGACGCCTCGGCGGCAATGTGGCTCCGCGAGGCCGACGAACTTTTACCCAACCAATAACGACTTATGAGACTCAAAGCCCTTCTTTTCAGCATATTGGCCTTCGCCTCCGCCGCCAACGCCCTGGAACTCAACGATACGCTCCGCGAGGTCACGGTCACGGCCATCAAGCAGTCTGAAGCCCTCAACCTCCAGCCCGTAGCCTCCACTACCGTCAGCGAAAAGGCGATTGACCGCTACAACATCACGACGATGAAAGACGCCTCCGAACTGGTGCCCAACTTCTTTATGCCCGACTACGGCTCGCGTATGACCTCCAGCATCTACGTCCGCGGCCTCGGCGCCCGTATGGACCAGCCGGCCGTAGGCCTGAACGTCGACAACATCCCGGTGCTGAACAAGAACGACTACGATATAGACCTCTTCGACATTGAGCGCATCGAAGTGCTCCGCGGCCCGCAGAGCGTCCTCTACGGCCGAAACACCATGGGCGGACAAATCAATATCTACACGCTCTCGCCGATGCGCTACCAGGGGCTCCGGCTCCTCGAAGAGTGGTCGAGCCATAACACGTGGCGCACCGCCATGGGCCTCTACCATAAGTTCAGCGAAAAGTTTGCCCTCGGCCTCGACCTCAACGCCTACGCGACCTATGGCGAGCAAGTAAATCTCTGGACTAAAGAGCATTACCCCCAACAGCATCATAAGGCCGACCAGGCCGAGCAATATGCCGGCAAACTCAAACTCGCCTTCCTCCCGCGCCCGGACGTCAGCATCGACAATGTCCTCTCCTTCAACTATAACCGTCAGGGAGGCTACCCCTACATCCTTCAGGGCGAAAAGTACGTGAACTATAACGATACCTGCCATTATGACCGCACCTCAGTCAGCGAAGGCCTGACAATCCAATGGCGCGCCCCCGGATTCACCCTCAGTTCAATCACCGGCCTGCGATACATGGACGACAATATGACGCTCGACCAGGACTTCACCCCCGCCAGTTACTTCACCCTGACTCAGGCCCAGAAGGAATGGACCGCCACTCAGGACCTGATTGCCCGCGGCTCAAAGGGGCGCTACAGTTGGATGGGTGGCATTTTCGGCTTCCTGCGCCATACGCGGATGCACGCCCCCGTAGCGATGCTCCAGGACGGGATTCAGCACCTGATTATCGACAATATGCCGGCGTTTCTCAACCCCGTATGGGACAGCGACCACTTCTATCTCAACTCCGACTTCACCCTTCCGGTCTGGGGCCTCGCAGCCTATCATCAGAGCGAAGTCAAACTCGACCGCTGGACGCTGACCGCCGCCCTGCGCCTCGACTATGAACATTCGGCTATGTTCTATGTCAGCGACGCCTCCACCGGCCTGTCGGTCAATATGCCGGGCGTGCCGCGGCCTATCCATCAGGACCTCGAGGTCCACGAGAAAGGCCACCTCAAGCAGCATTTCCTCGAACTCCTCCCGAAATTCACGGCCACCTACCGCCTGCCGATGCGTGAAGAGTCGAACCTCTACGTCTCGATTGCCAAGGGCTACAAGTCAGGCGGCTACAACACGCAGATTTTCAGCGATATTCTCCAAAACAAACTGATTCCCAACATGGGCGGACAGCCCGCGCCAGACTATGACATCAACACGGTGACCTCCTACAAGCCGGAAAAGTCATGGAACTACGAACTGGGCGGCCACTTCTCCTGCGCCCAAGGGCGGGTATTGACCGACCTGACCGCCTTCTATATTGACTGCCGCGACCAGCAACTGACCGTCTTCCCCGACGGGACCACCACCGGGCGCATGATGACCAACGCCGGGCGCACCCGCTCGGTCGGCGCCGAAGTGAGCATCCTCGCGCGCCCCTCGTCGCGCTGGAACCTCCGCGCCTCCTATGGCTTCACCGACGCCCGCTTCCTGCGCTATACCGACTTTGAAAACGGCGAGGAAATAAGTTATCGAGGCAAGGTGATTCCCTACGCTCCGCGCCACACTCTCTTTGCCTCCGTCGAGTATCGCCAGCCCCTGCCCATGTGGTGGTTCAACTCAATCTCGATTCTTGCCGACTGTCGCGCCGCCGGGCCTATCTACTGGAACGAAGAAAACTCGCGTCGCCAGAACTTCTATGCCCTCCCCGGCGCCTCCGTGAGCCTCCAACTCCAGAAGGTAACCCTCGACCTGTGGGCCACAAACATACTAAATCAACGCTACGATACGTTCTATTTCAAGTCGGTAGGCAACGAATTTACCCAGCGCGGACGCTCCCGCTCGCTTGGCGTCACCCTCCGCTACATAATGTAACCCAATCGTATTTATGAAACTCAATCTCTCATCCATCCTTCTTCCCGCCGCCCTGCTGATGCTTTCAGCGGGCTGCAAAAAATATGACTATACGCAGAACCTCGAAAACTATCATGACAACATCGTCTTTGTAGAAGACAAGGTCACCGGCTCGACATTCCTCTCCAACGAAGGCCAAATCAAGGTTCAGGGCGACCTCGCCGCTTATTCTTATATACTGAAACTCAATAACTTCCAACTCTACGCCGGCGCGCCGCTCCGGTCGGCTACTATAAGCAATCTGACCCAATATTATCAGGAAAAGGGCGAGAGCGAAGAAGACAAATACACCCCGCTCTACTATCTTTTCCGTCAGGAGGCGTTTACCCGCACGGCCGGCGATATGGACGTGACCGATATGCGCTACGGCTACCTGAGCGGCACCTACTGGCTCTCATTCGGCAGCGACGGCCGCTATAACGTCTGGGCCACTCCGCGCGCCCGAACCCTCTATGCCAACTATAACCTGACGCAAAGCCCCGTAGCCGCCGGATTCTGCGTTGAAGACGCCCTTCATCCCGGCTATAAGTTTACGGTCGACCCCGAGCGCCGAACCATAACCGTCAAGGGCAACGGCGTCAAGTTGCGCCAGGACGAAACCGACCCCTCAAAGACGCTTGAGTTCCGCACGTTTGAATGGGTCGACATCCCCGTCGACTTCTCCTCGACCGGCTATAGTTTCTACGTCGACGAACTGATTCCGAACGTCAACGGCGAGGCCGCCCCCGAATTTAAGATAACCAACCTGCGCGGAGAAATAGCCTTCGACTACGAAGGACGCAAGGCCGTCACCTACAAGATTCTCAACGGCCAAGGCCAAAATATGTCGGTCGAAAGCCGCTTTGACCTTCTCCCCTCAAGCAATATGTAATCCCCCCACCTCAAATCCATCCATATGCCCTCAATTTCGCAGCGCGGCAAGGACATGCCGCAATCGCCTATCAGAAAACTCGTGCCGCTCAGCAATGACGCCAAGCGGCGCGGACTGAAAGTATACCACCTCAACATCGGCCAGCCCGACCTCCCGACCCCTCAGGAAGGACTCGACGCGCTCAAACATATTGACCGCACAACCCTCGAATACTCGCCGTCGGAAGGCCTGCTCTCGCTGCGCAAGAAACTCAAGGGCTACTATGACCGCTTTAACATCAAAGTGGACGTCGACGACATCATCGTCACTTCCGGAGGCTCCGAGGCCGTCCTTTTCGCTTTTATGGCCTGCCTCGACCCGGGCGACGAAATCATCGTGCCCGAACCCGCCTATGCCAACTATATGGCCTTCGCTATCAGTTGCGGCGCCAAAATCGTGACCGTCCCCTCCTCTATCGATACCGGCTTTGCCCTCCCCTCGGTCGAAGAGTTCGAAAAACTCATCACCCCCCGGACAAAGGGAATACTTATCTGCAACCCCAATAATCCGACGGGCTATCTCTACACCATGAAGGAGATGATCCAACTCCGCGATCTGGTGAAGAAATATGACCTCTACCTCTTCTCCGACGAGGTCTACCGCGAGTTCTGCTATACGGGCGCGCCCTATATCTCGGCGTTCCATCTCCCCGGAATCGAGGAGCAAGTGGTCCTGATTGACTCCGTTTCGAAGCGCTACAGCGAGTGCGGAATCCGCATCGGCGCAATCATCACCAAGCATAAGC
>CAYUGU010000036.1:0-22207 GCA_964444345.1 uncultured Bacteroides sp. | reverse complement strand
GTGATGCCGACTAATCAATCCCGAAGATTTTGCACTTCGTTTTTGAATCTGCACCTTTGCGCAAGGAATATGAGCAGAAAACTGGTCTATATATTAGTTATTCTTCTTCTGGCGGGATGCTCCGGACCTTCGGTTGGCCCGAAATTGGACAAGGCCGACGAACTGATGGAAAGTCGGCCCGACCTTGCATTGGAATTGCTGGAGAAGATTGACGGGCGTCGCCTCCGGGGGGAGAGCCGCGCCCGCTATGCCCTGCTCCTGACTCAAGCCCGTGACAGAAATATGATTGACCAGACAGACGACTCCCTCATCTCCATCGCCGTAGACTACTACGACAATTCCGACGACCTCCACAACCGGATGCGTGCTCACCTCTATCAAGCCACAGTTTATCTAAACGCCCGCCTTTACGAATCGGCCCTGAACGACGCCCTAAAAGCCTATGATTATGCGTTGGAAATCAACGACCCCGCCAATCTTTCACTTATAGAGATACGAATTGCAAAAATATTTAATTCAACTGCCAGTTCCAAAACTGCTCTTGATTGGTCGTTAAAATCAATCGAACACGCTAAAATTGCTGAACGTGAGCAATGGTTTGCCGACATATACGGAATTATTGGCGATGAACTATTTAACCTTCAACGCTTTAGCGAAGCAGTAGAATATCTCGACTCCGCTGATATGTTTTCGACAAGTCCTGACATATATATTATATTCTTGAAAGTCAGTATCTTGTCAATTGTCATCTCGGAAATTATGAAACCGCAGATTCCATTCTTTCTAATATAGAACGAGCCGGATTCAAGCCGTCGGCTAAAATTTTGATTTCCAAAGCCGAATCCAATCCTCAAAAAGCAATGGAAACGCTTAACGGGCTGATATTGAATACAGACGTTGCTTGCGACTCTATTGACTCCAACTTTGCTTACGCAATAGCCTATCTCAACGACGGTGATATAGATTCCGCAATTGAGGCTCTTTACAGGCATATCGAAAACTATAATAACATAATATCATCTCATAGAGACGAGGCCTTATTTAATGTCCAGCATCAATATGATCTCGAAATTGCCAACGAACTTAAACAAAAGAATCTTTCCTATCGTTACAGCCTGATTATATGTTGCCTTTTTCTTGCAATAGTGCTGATTCTTGGGGTATCTACAATTATTTTCCTTCGTAATCGCCATAAAACTAAGCAATTAGAGCAGGAACGCAACATCTTAATTATCAAACAAGAATATAACGCCATTAAATCCCACTTAGAACTTGCAGAAACAAAGGTAAACGAGAGTCAATCGCATATAAAGTCATTAGAATTGGAATTATACGATATTTATTCCAAGAATTACGAAGAAACGATTCATGGCCAAAAGCATACAATTGAGTCTCTTAATAACGAAGTTCTATCGTTAAGACAATATGCGTACCAAAGTTTCCTCAATCAATTCGCTTGGGTAGACCGCTTCTATACCTTATATAATAAGTCGACAGGCTCTAAAGATAAAGAAAAGGAACTAACAGCGTTAGTCTCCAAAGAAATCAACGAACTATTCACAAACGGGAAATTCTTAGCGACTCTAACTGGCCTTATTACGCAATATGACCAAAGTATCATTGAAGACATAGAAAATCTTCAACTTATCACATCAGAAAAAGAGGTTATTCTTTACAGTATATGTGGATTTTCTACTTCCTTAATTGCCATTCTGACGAAGAAATCTCAGCGTGCAATCTATAACTTAAGATCCAGAATCAAAGAGAAACTTATAAATATTGGAAGTCCTGGTGCACTCCGTATTCGGGAGTTTCTTGCAAGCCATTGAATCCATATAACTCCCTTTATTTCGTGTCAGTGGGAAATAAAAAAAAATTGTAGCATTGATTAGCAGCGAGTTACGCCGTCACTTCGGTAACCTAAAAATTTGGGTTTAACCTCAAACAAGTCGTAACTTTGCAGTGCAAAACTAACAATATATGCTCATATGAAAAAGTCAATTTCCCTTATTATGTTCCTTATATGCAGTATTATTCCTAGCATAGCGGACACAGACGACTCAAAAAAGAAAGACGAGAAAGTGAAAAAACCTCTCAAACTTCAACCGATCAAACAAGCCCCGGATCGTGGTCCCCGTATGCCGGGGATGCCGATTTATGGGGAGTTTGTTGAACCTATGCTCTATTTGTATGTCGACGATGAGGAGCCGACTCAGTATCAGTTGTCGATCAACAAGGATGGAGTGGAGGTTGAAAGCATTAGCCTGTCGGCGCAAGATCTTAACCGCGGCTATGAGGTCAGCGTCTCAGCCCCGTTTTTGGTCGAACTGACCCCCGCTGGCGGCACGCCTTACTGCGGCGAAGTGGAGTAATAAGCGGGTGGATTCGGAGGTGTAGAAAATTTTATTTTGACAGGCGTTGACAATCAACAAGTTAAGCCCTATTTTGTAGAATATTTTTTCGCCTCCTTTTTCGTTTTGTTCCAGCCCCTTTGCGTAACTTTGCAGTGAAATCAACCTCAAAAAACGACCCGCCAATGACGCACCCGAAAGTCTCAATCTGTATGCCAATCTATAATGCCTCGCGCTTCCTGCGCGAGAGCATTGACAGCGTCCTCTCACAAACCTTCGCCGACTTTGAGTTCCTCATTGCCGACGACGGCTCGACCGACAATAGTGTGGAAATTGTCGAGTCATATAACGACGCACGTATCCGCCTAATTCGAAGGCCTCACGACTACATCGCAACTCTCAATTGCCTGCTCGATGAATCGCGTGGCCGGTACATCGCCCGCATGGACGCCGACGACATCATGCTCCCCAGCCGTCTCCAACTCCAGGTCGACTATATGGACGCACATCCCGATGTGGACCTTCTCGGTACTGATGTTATCCCTTTCTCCGACTCCCAACAGGGGCACCGGACGCATCTCCCGGAGCATATTTCAATGGTAGAGATGGTTGACTCATGTTGTGTGGCTCACCCTACCGTAATTATACGCCGAGAATCTTTGGATTCTATGAATTTGCGTTACTCGGATGACTTCGCTTATGCCGAAGACTATGAGTTATGGATACGCTTGCTGAAAAACGGCGGTCAGATTAGAAATCTGAATGAACCGCTTCTAAAATATCGTGTTTCAGAAAGTCAGGTCTCGACAGTCCAGTCTGTCCGTCAGGCCGGACTAAGCGAACAGATACGGCTTGATGCGGTTAAATGGCTTGTTGATAAGAGTTATGAACTTATTAACAAGAAAGAAGAAATTCCGACGTCGGAGAAGGAATTAACCGTTATAATCCCTTTTCTCAATGAGGGTGAAGAGGTTATAAATACGGTTAAAAGCGTGCGCGAAAATGTAGATAACTACGTAGAAATAATAGTTATCAACGACAACTCAACCGACGGCAAGGACTATGAAGCGGAATTAAAGCCCTACGGCGTCAGATATTACACGAACCCGTTACGTATAGGCGCAGCCTTAGCCAAAGAACGAGGTGTTAAACTTTGCCCAACTCCTTACTTCATTATTCTTGATGCGCATATGCGCTGCTATGGTTCTGATTGGGCCGGAGAGATCGTGGAGATTCTACGTGAGAATCCGAATCAACTTCTATGTACCAACAGCCGACCGCTAACCAAGGACGAAGCGACCGGTGAGGTTCGTTCGCAAAAGGATGAACTTGCTACTTACGGAGCACATATGACCTTTACTCACGACCGATATTTGCCCTTTATAACGTGGACAACGGCAGGGTCAATCATTCCAAGACTAAACAATGATGAAATCCCTTGCATATACGGTGCAGGATATGCGTCAAGTCGCACTTACTGGCAATCACTTGGCGGACTCAAGGGGTTGATTCACTATGGTTGCGAGGAACAGTTCATAAGCACAAAGGCATGGCTTGAAGGCGGAGGATGCCGACTGCTTCCCTCGATCTATATGGGTCATATCTACAGAGATATAAGCACAACTCCATTCTCGTTAGTTGGAATTTTACACATCTATAACTATCTGGTTATCTGCGAAAGCCTGCTTCCGATTTCTACCGGATGTCTTGGCCGGGCGGTTTTATGGCAATTAGCGAGACCACAGTATTTTAAGGCATTAGACGTTTTCCGCTCTGTCGGTCAAAAACATGTAGCCCCCTTTGCCGGTCAACAGGGTGGAGACTTTCGATTCATTTTTGAATCAAACAATACCCATCACCCGGCCGACAACGTGCTTGACTCCGTGAAAAAGACCGAAAGCGAGACTGTAGAGCAAATAGTCGCCTACTACTCGACAGTCGAATCTCCGGGAGTATGCAACGGACTGACTGCGGGAATCATTACGCTGGCTAACTACCTTACTGTCAACCCCACTGACGAGAACGCGAAAAAACTTTATTCGACACTGCTTCTGCGCCTTACCGACGCATTAGAGACTGATGACATTGAGTTCCGAGATGGGCTTTCCGGTATCGGCTGGGGACTTATGTACTTGATGAGCAATGATTTTATCAGCAAGGAGTATCAAAAGGAACTCCTGATTATTGACCAATGCATAAGCGAATATCCTTTGGAGGAGATAAACAAAACCGCTTTTTTCGACGGCTTCGGAGGAATACTGGCTTATGTGGCAACAAGGCTTCAATTTTCAGTTGCTACAAATCTTCCCCATAATTTTTCGGAATCTTTTCTTTTACAATTAGACTCAATTATTGAAAGTATTCTTGAGGAGACATCCGACTATCTAACCTATAGTTTTGCTCTCCAATACTCAAAGCGCAAGGACTACTTAGCATCGAACATAACGGCGCCACGATTAGAGGATATTTTTATGCCACTGAAGGTCGTGCCGGAATATATCGAAAACCAATTGCGAGGCTTAAATGGCTACGACGGCCTGTTCATCAAATTTCTCCAATTTCAAAAGTATGAAGCAGAGCATCTATAATTACTTAACAACCCGAGGCGAGGAAAACGTCCTCTATAACGTAGCGTCAGATAAGTTCCTGATAATCAACGCTCAGTTGGCCGAATTATTGAAAAATAACGCGGCGGAGGAAATTGCGCGAGTTCATCCGCAGTTCTTTCAAGCCCTCTGTAAGTATGGCTTTCTCGTTGACGAGACAGCCGATGAGCACGCCGACCTCTTGAGCCAATGGGAGGTCGAGGACAATGATGATTCGAAATTTTCGCTGACAATCAATCCTACGCTCAAATGCAATCTCCGCTGCTGGTATTGTTATGAAGACCATGAGAATCCGCCGGCCGATATGTCGGAGGAGACCCTTGGTGCCGTGGAAAGTTTCATTGAATCAATAATCAGTCGACCGAATCTTAAACACTTTCACCTATCGTTTTTCGGTGGAGAACCGTTTCTCCGCTTTAATCAAATCGTAGCCCCGCTGATTGAATTTAGTTGCAAACTTTGCAAACAGAATGAGAAAACCATAACCATAGGCTTTACGACAAACGGTGTATTGATATCGGATAAATTTATCTCCAAACTCGCATCGTTTCAAGTCCCGATCTCCTTCCAGATTACTTTAGACGGAAACAAAGTATTCCATAACAATACCCGAGTTGGCAAAAACAAGGTCGGGACTTACAATGCAATCATTGATAATATCAGGAAACTGGCCGAAGTCCACGGGGTTTCGATTCTGCTACGCTGCAACTATACTGCGGTCAACCTCCAGTCGTTTGCCGATGTGGCCACCGATTTGCGCGACTTCACAGAAGAACAAAAACAAAATATATCTGTTAACTTTGAACGCATCTGGCAAGACAAGGGAACCTCTGATACTGTCATCCCGGAAACCTTAGAGTGGGTACTGCAGAAATTTTCAGCCGCCGGCTTTGACGTTTCCAACAATGATTACGTTATCAAACATCGCTGTTATGCCGATTCTAACCAAGCGCTCGTAATCAACTCCGACGGTAAACTGTTCAGATGTACCGCCCGCGACTTTGTTGACGAGAACTCCGAGGGCACTCTTGCTGCCGACGGTTTTCTGAACTGGAACGAACGGTATCATACTCGCCTAAAGGCCAAAGGCGGCTCACAGACCTGCAAAACTTGCATTATTTTCCCAATATGTGGAGCAGGATGCAGCCAAAACCGTCTGGAGCGACTTAATCAAAACGGCTGTCTCAAGGATTTAACCGGCGAAACTATCCGCGGAATTCTTGACAAACGAGTTGACACGCTTATTGACATTGCCCTCAAACACAAAAATCAACCGAACCAATCAGGCCGAGAATGATTGGCCAACAGATATTAACTCTTAAAACTCTTTCATTTATGAAAAAGAAAACAAAAAACCTCAGCAAACTGCTGAACGTTGACCTCAAGCCCCTCGAAAAGGACTCGGAGGGCAACCTCGTCGGCGGCTTCGCCCTTGTCGACATTCCTGAATATGCCATTACGGGCACCAATTCGAATTGTTCTAACGATAAGTGTTCGACCAACGATGTATGCAATATCAACGACAAATGTACGACTAACACACGTTGTACGAAGAACGAAACATGTACACATAATGGTACCTGCACAGCCAACACAACCTGCGATATAGATGTCTCCCCGGAAGCAACCGGAACCGTAACAACTTCCGGTTTCGGAAGTATGTACGCTTTCTAAATATTTATATTGGGAACTCTCGGCGTTCCCAATATACATCATTTAAATTCCAGTCTATGAGAAATTTACGTCTTTCCATTGTCTTGTTGATAAGTTTGCTTGCGGCCTTCGAGGCTTCGGCAAAATATGGAGATGTGATTGTATCATTTATGCCGATTGACTCATTTACCGGAAATTGGCTTCGGAAAGCCTATGCCTTGGTAATTGGTAGCCAGGGGGATACAATTGCAGACAGTCGAGTTAGAGCCACTACTATGACAATTGATAATCGCCCGTTAGCAATTGACCTGCCAGACAGTACCGCCACATATACTTTGCGTACCTTCTATGAGGGTTATGAACCGGGGGAGGTAGTATTTCAAACTAAACGCCACGGCAGATCCCGAATTCAACTTCCCGAAAATAAGATGGTGAAAATCAGAAAAAAGGAACTCGACGAGGTTACTGTTACGGCCTCGAAGGTCAAAATGGTGATGAGGGGGGACACTATCGTCTATAATGCCGACGCGTTTCAGTTGGCCAACGGCTCGATGCTCGATGCCCTGGTCAGCCGCCTGCCGGGCGTTGCACTGGAAGATGGCGGAAGGATAACGGTTAATGGGCGAAAGGTTGACGAACTGACAATCAACGGCGAGGACTTTTTTCAGGGCAATCCGCGTATTGCGCTTGAAAATCTTCCCGCCTTTACCGTGAAGGAAATCAAGGTTTTTGAGCATGGCGCTATCGACTCATATATTACCGGCAATACCCGTCAGGAAATTGACCGACCGCTCAGAATGGACGTCAATCTTAAAAAGGAGTACAATTTCGGGTGGATGGGAAATGCGGAACTTGGCTACGGCCTTCATAACCGCTATTTGGGAAAGGCGTTTGCCTTAGGCTTTTCAAATACTTTTCGTTTTTCTGCCTTCGCTAACTTAAACAACATCAAGGACTCCCAAAGTTCCTCCGGAGGCCGTTGGAGTTCGGGGCAGCAGCAGAACGGCGAGATGGATCTACAGATGGGAGGAGCGGACTATCTGGTCAAGAACAACATCGGCGAAACATGGACTTTTCGCGCTCAAGGCAATCTGATTGCGCAAGGCGACCAATCAAACCTCATTACCGAGCGAACCGAAACAACGTTTTATCCAACCCAAGACCTTTATAAACTCAACAATCGACAGGATCGCTCGAAGCGTTTCAGCCTGAAATCCATTCATACCTTTGAAATAAAATTGCCCCAAGTCTACGCCTCGATCATTCCAAGTATAGACTATCGCCGCAACAATCAGAGGAGCCGCGAAAACGAGAAATCAGCCTACGACCTCGCGGCCGATGAACTAATATATACCTACAACGCAAACACGCATAACCACACCGAAAACCTTGACCTGAACATAAACGGACATGCAACTATAGACAGTAAATGGCGGAATGACTACGCAATTTTATCATTTGACCTCGGTCATAAAAACAGCAATGAAAATCTTTTTCGAAACTTCGCGCTCGACTATTTCGACGTAATCACGCCGAATAATCGAGGAGACGAACATAATCTAAATCGCTCAAAAGAATATACTGCATCGGCTAGTGCTTCTTATACATACGTTGTATTCGAACGTTTTGCTCCATATACGGATCTTGGATTCACTCCCTCTATAGCCTATGACTTTAAGAAAAACGACAATGACGTTACTCGCAGTAAGCCCGAAAGCGAAAGCGTACAAAATAATATGGCTTCTGACGAAATTAAATATATAATTGACATTAACAACAGTTTTAATTCTGAAAAAATTACACATCTTCTGACTCCGGGGATTCAAATGAATTTCGATAAAGCCTTTGATTATAACCTGTTTCTCTCTTTTAAAGAGAACATTTTAATAGATCGGATAGAATATCTTAAGGCTGGTATTAAGTCCAGCAAATCTCGAAAAACAGCCCTGCCGGAGGCTGAGATTTCATATAGGCAAAAGTTTAAACGCGCAAAGTTCAGTTGGTCAATATATTGGCAATATAAAGAATCTGCACCAAACCTTAGTTATCTAATATCCACAATTGATATTACAGATCCTCTTAACCGATTTTTAGGAAATGGAGAACTAAAGAATGAATCGGAACATAAAATAAGAACACAAATAGGTTTAACGTCAAGAAGAACTCAATTAACCGTTTGTTGGGAAAAGATTAATAACCTCGTGGCTTACAGCAAATTCCACGACGAGGCTACGGGCGTAAACACCTGGCGACCGATGAACGTCAACGGAAACTGGACCCTGAAAGCAGAGTTAATTGACGGGGAGAGTTTCGGAGAGAAGCAAAACTGGTCGCTGAGCACCGAAACCGCCGCCATCTATAACCATAATGTCGACCTCGTCTCGCTTTCGGACTCGCCCGAAGAAAACCTCGTACGCAACACCTGCCTGACCGAAGATCTTTACGTAAAACACAATTTTGGGAAAAGTTCCGCTCAACTTGGCTTCTCAGGGCTCTGGCGCCACGCAACCTCCGCGCGCCAAGAGTTCGCAACAATCAACGCCTTCGACATCACCCCATCTTTCCTCCTAAACCTCAGTCTTCCCTACGACTTCCAGATTGAATCTGACCTCAAACTATATCTCCGACGTGGTTACTCAGCCCGCGAACTCAACACGACAGAATGGGGCTGGAACGCAACCCTCTCGAAAAGTATCCTCAAAGGCAACCTGAAATTCAGCCTCACCGGAGTGGACATTCTCGGCCAAATCAAACCGATCCAAACCGTTCTCAATGCCCAGGGACGCACGGAGACCCGCTATAACACCCTACCCCGCTACGCCATGCTCCACATTATCTACCGCCTCAACATCCAACCCAAAAAACTCTAATGAGCATTTTATAAACAATAAATCATTTATGAAAAAGAAAACCAAAACCCTCAGCAAACTGCTGAACGTCGACCTCAAGCCCCTCGAAAAGGACTCGGAGGGCAACCTCGTCGGCGGCTTCGCCCTTGTCGACATCCCGGGCTACACTACAACCAGTTCCAACAATAGCAACTGTTATACAAATAACGGCTGCAAAAATACTGCATGCAAAGTCAATGTTAGTTGTGCTCCCAACACATACTGTTCAATCAATAACGGATGTGAAGATTTTTCGGGAGAGAATATTGGCTGTACTAACAACGGCTGCATCGGCGTAACTCCGGCTTCAACCGGCACCGTGACAACTTCCGGTTTCGGAAGTATGTATGCTTTCTAAAACAAAAATTGTGGAGATTCTCGGCATCTCCACAATTTTAATAATCTATTAACTATGCGTATTTTAATTTATTGGGTTTTCTTCTTGGTTGCGTCCCTGTGCGCATGGGGTCGCTACGGCGATGTTATTGTTTCGGTTCAGCCGATTGACTCTTTTACGGGCGAAAGACTTTGGAACGCATATGCTCAGGTTATTGATAGTCACGGGGACACTATTGCGGACAGTCGGCATAGAGTAACGCAGATAACAACCGATAACAGTTTTGTATGCGTGGATTTACCTGACAGCACCGCGACTTACACAATGCGCACCATATATGAAGGTTACGAACCCGGTGAAGTAAAATTCGAGACTCGTCGCCATGGAAAAGACCTAATTGAACTTTCACCAAATAAAATGGTGAAAATCAGAAAAAAGGAACTTGATGAGGTGACGGTCACAGCCTCGAAGGTCAAAATGGTGATGAGGGGGGACACTATTGTCTATAATGCCGACGCGTTTCAGTTGGCCAACGGCTCGATGCTCGATGCCCTGGTCAGCCGCCTGCCGGGCGTTGCACTGGAAGATGGCGGAAGGATAACGGTTAATGGGCGAAAGGTTGACGAACTGACAATCAACGGCGAGGACTTTTTTCAGGGCAATCCGCGTATTGCGCTTGAAAATCTTCCCGCCTTTACCGTGAAGGAAATCAAGGTTTTTGAGCATGGCGCTATCGACTCATATATTACCGGCAATACCCGTCAGGAAATTGACCGACCGCTCAGAATGGACGTCAATCTTAAAAAGGAGTACAATTTCGGGTGGATGGGAAATGCGGAAGTGGGCTATGGACTTCACAACCGCTATATGGGAAAGGCTTTTGCATTTGGATTCACCAATAAATTCCGGTTCTCGGCCTTCGCTAACTTCAACAATATCAAGGACTCCCAAAGTTCCTCCGGAGGCCGTTGGAGTTCGGGGCAGCAGCATAACGGCGAGATGGACATGCAGATGGGCGGTGCGGACTATATGGTCAAGAACAACATCGGCGAAGCATGGACTGTCCGCGCTCAAGGCAATCTGATTGCGCAAGGCGACCAATCGAACCTGATTGCCGAGCGAACCGAAACAACATTTTATCCGACGCGAGACCTTTATAAACTCAACAATCGGCAGGACCGCTCAAAGCGGTTCAGCCTGAAGTCTTCCCATACGTTTGAAATCAAATTGCCTCAAGTTTACGCCTCGATCATTCCAAGCATAGACTATCGCCGCAACAACCAAAGGAGGGCCGAAAGCGAAAAATCGGCCTATGATCTCGCGGCAGAGGAACTCATTTATACCTATGCAGTACATTCACTTGAAAACACCGACGCTTTGGCTTTAAACCTTAATTCCAGAGCGACCTTACAAAGCAAATGGCGCAACGACTTCGCCCTGCTCCATTTGGATTTCAGCCATAATAATTCTTACGACAATTTATTTCGAGACTTTTCCCTCAATTACTTTAACTCCTTAACGCCCGATAACGTCGGAATCGAAAACAACCGAACCCGTTTCACCGAATATACTGCTTCGGTCGGGGGGGCTTATGTTTATATTGCGACAAGGCGCAACAACCCCATATCATTCAATATCGTTCCATCACTGGACTATAATTTTCGTAACAATAACAATGATATCAGCCGACGCAAACCGGAATCTGACGAACCTTTTGGCAATATGGCGTCCGACCAAATAAAATATCTCATTGACCTCAACAATAGTTACAACTCCCGAAAATATGCTCATAGAATCATTCCCGGAGTGGAGGCAACTTTTGGTGTAAGTAGATTTCACAATTCTATAAGATTAGGAGTTAAAGAGAATTTTCTTCTTGATCATATCGACTATTTGAAGGCGAGTGAAGAATCTCAGATAAGCCGCCAAAAAGCGTTACCGGAAGTTTCCTTGCGATATACCCAATCATACTTCAAACTGCGGGCTTCTCTCCTTGTTGAATGGACTTATAAAGAATCCTCTCCTAATTTGCATTATTTAATCAACACTACAGACATTACTGATCCGCTCAACCGATTCATGGGCAACCGGAACTTAAAAAACGCATCGGAAAATTCAATTCGGGCGAACCTACGAATGTGGAACGGTCCGGAACTTAACATATCATGGAAAAAGATGAATAACCTTGTGGCTTACTGCAAATTCCACGACGAGGCTACGGGCGTAAACACCTGGCAACCGATGAACGTCAACGGAAACTGGACCCTGAGTGCAGATTTCAATTATGGGAAGAGTTTCGGAGAGAAACAAAACTGGTCGCTGAGCACCGAAACCGCCGCCATCTATAACCATAATGTCGACCTCGTCTCGCTTTCGGACTCGCCCGAAGAAAACCTCGTACGCAACACCTGCCTGACCGAAGATCTTTACGTAAAACACAATTTTGGGAAAAGTTCCGCTCAACTTGGCTTCTCAGGGCTCTGGCGCCACGCAACCTCCGCGCGCCAAGAGTTCGCAACAATCAACGCCTTCGACATCACCCCATCTTTCCTCCTAAACCTCAGTCTTCCCTACGACTTCCAGATTGAATCTGACCTCAAACTATATCTCCGACGTGGTTACTCAGCCCGCGAACTCAACACGACAGAATGGGGCTGGAACGCAACCCTCTCGAAAAGTATCCTCAAAGGCAACCTGAAATTCAGCCTCACCGGAGTGGACATTCTCGGCCAAATCAAACCGATCCAAACCGTTCTCAATGCCCAGGGACGCACGGAGACCCGCTATAACACCCTACCCCGCTACGCCATGCTCCACATTATCTACCGCCTCAACATCCAACCGCGCAAAAAATGAAATGTGATTTTGCATCTTTAATCTTTAATTTTCGCAATGCGTTTTACGCGTCAATTTGACCAAATGGATTGCGGGCCCGCCTGCGTCCGGATGATTGCTTCCCATTTCGGACGCAATTACCCGCTGAGTTTTTTACGACCGTTGGCGCAACTGACTCGCGAAGGGGTCAGCGTGGCCGGCATTCGTCATGCCTTCGAGAAGATAGGAATGGAGTGCGCGTCGTTTCAAATGACTCCGGAGCAATTGATTGAGCAATCACCCCTGCCGGCAATTCTCTATTGGGAACAGCGCCATTTCGTGGTTCTTGAACGAATAACGCGGCGCGGCCGTATGGTTGTCTGCGACCCTGCGTTCGGGCGCCATACGATGAGTCGCGAGGAATTCGAAAAATGTTGGCTCAACGGCTCGACGGGCGTCGTTATCGTTGCCGAGCCTACGGATGAGTTCTACTCCAAAACGCGAATCAAAGAACGACACAGTTTCGTCGATTTTGCCCGAAAATATATCTTACCCTATCGTATGCAATTGGCGCAATCGTTCCTGGCAATGTTCGTCGGACTGCTTATGGGTTTGATACTTCCGTTCTTGACTCAAGCAATTGTTGACCAAGGAATTGCGAGCCGCAATGTCGGGTTAATTTTCGATATTCTGCTTGCGCAGTTGACCCTTTTTGCCGGGCAGTTCGTAATGCAGATGATCGGTTCGTGGGTCACTCTTTATATGAGCACCCACATATCGATTAGCATTTTGCGCGACTATCTTTCGAAACTGTTGCGACTGCCAATAAGTTTTTTCGACACTAAAAGCGTCGGTGACTATCAGCAACGCTTGGGCGACCATTCGCGCTTGCAGTCGTTCATGACCGGAAGCACAATTGAAACGCTTTTCTCGCTCTTCTCGGTGCCCTTTTATCTGGTGATTATTGCATTTTACTCTCCGGTCATCCTCGCCGTGTTTCTCGGATTTACGGCTCTAAGCACGGCTTGGATGGCTTATTTTTTTCGTCGACGTAAGGCGTTGGATTATGAGCAGTTTGCCGTCAGTGCGCAAAACCAGACGAAACTATTCGAAATGATGTCGGGCATCACTGACATCAAGGTTAACGGCTATGCCGACTATAAGTTGCGCGAATGGGAGACCCTACAGCAACGCCAATATGATATGAGCCGCAAGTCGCTGCGCCTCACGCAACTTCAAAACACGGGGTTCACCATCATTGGCCAACTGCGTAACATCATTATTACCTGCTGGATAGCCCTGGGGGTGGTCAGCGGCGACCTTACCCTCGGAATGATGATGAGCATCAGCGCCATTATCGGGATGGTCAGCGGTCCGCTGGGCCAACTTATCGGTTTCTTGCAACAATATCAGGACGCGCGCATATCGCTTGAACGCTCTCAGGAAGTCCACCTTAGCGCGGCTGAAGACGATGCCGAAACCCAACTGGAAGTGCCAGCCGACACCCCGCTCGACATCGAACTGCGCGGAGTCTCCTTTTCATACACAGGCTCTGAGCGAAAAAAGGCTCTCGACGATATATCCCTCCGTATTCCGGCCGGGAAAATGACCGCTATTGTCGGCGAAAGCGGCAGCGGCAAAACCACCCTGATGAAACTGCTTCTGAAGTTTTATGCTCCGACGGCGGGCGAAATTTTCCTCGGTGAGCGTCCGCTGAGCGACTTCACGGCCGAATCGATGCGCAAGGTTTCGGGCATCGTCATGCAAGACAATTTCCTCTTCTCTGACTCCATTCGCCGCAATATCATGATGGGTGAAGAGCCGGAACCGGAGCGACTTGCCCGCGCCTTAGAGAGGGCCTGCTTAGGCGATCTGACCGGGCGACATCCCCTGGGCGTAGATATGAAGGTCGGCGCCGAAGGGCTCGGAGTGAGCGGCGGCGAAAAGCAGCGAATAATGATTGCCCGCGCTGCCTATAAGAATCCGCTTTACCTTTTTATGGACGAGGCGACTTCGGCCCTCGACGCCGAAAACGAAGCGAAAATAACCAACAATCTCGCACGCGAATTTTGCGGACGTACACGCATTGTGATAGCCCACAGGCTCAGCACGGTGCGCAACGCCGACAACATCATCGTACTCCGCCGGGGCCAAGTAGTTGAACAAGGGTCCCACAACGAACTCGTGGCCCGCGGCGGATACTATCTCAAATTGATTCAAAACCAACTCGAACTCGCCAACTGATGAATAACATAATCTCTAAATACGGTACTTTCCTGATTGTTCCGCCCCTACTCGCCGTTATCGCCTTCATAGCCCTTCGCTTTAACGTGACCACCAAGGCTGACGTAACCATCATCCAAACTGCCCAGGACGAAATTGTTGTCTACCTTCCCTTAGAATATCAAGTCGGCGATACTCTGAGACTCGAAAGCCCCGAATTCGGCCACCTCCTCCTTGCCGTCGACTCAATCGCCCTTGAACCCACAGCCCAACGCGCCGCCTGTCGCGGCCAACTCCCAACAAACAACACGCTCCAACGCGCCACTATCTCCACGGGCTCCAGGCCGCTCTACTCCCTGCTCCTCCCCCGCTGAATTTTGGGGAAACCTGAGAATTTGCTAACTTTGCAGGCAAACTTTCTCAAGGATTCATTATGCAGACAATCTTTAAACTTCTTGCAGGGCTTCTTATTGGCGGCTTGATCGGCCTGGCGATTGGCGGTCTAATCGTCGTGTTGTTTACCGATACGACTTTCGCCGAGTTTGTCCATAAGTTTTATTCTCTTGACCTTACGGAGGGCTTGTCGGTTTTTCTCGTTGCGATCGGCTCATTTTTATTGTCGCTATTTTTTCTCATTTCAATTCACGAACTCGGCCATCTCGTTTGCGGACTTCTTAGCGGATATAAGTTTGTCAGTTACCGTATTTTCAACCTTACCCTGCTGAAAATCAACGGGAAATTACGCCTGAAGAAATTTGCAGTGGCCGGCACTGGAGGACAATGTCTGTTGTCTCCCCCTGACCGACCATTGGCTGAAATCCCAACCGTATGGTATAATTTCGGAGGAGTCTTCTTCAATCTCATTGGCCTGATTCTCACCGTGCCGTTATTTCTGCTCGACCTCAACCCTTTTGTAGCGGAATCTCTCGGGATTTTTGTCCTCACTGACGTGATGATAATCCTTCTCAACGGAATCCCGATGAAAATCGGAGACCTTGGAAACGACGGATACAACATTAAGTTGCTGAGAAACAACCCGAAAAGCAAACTGGCCTTAGTTAATCAACTTCGTGCTAATGCGCTGATTCAAAGCGGAGTCCGCCCCAAGGATATGCCTGACAGTCTTTTCCCGGTCCCGGAAGATATTGATTATGGCAATGCTCTTGAACTTTCCATGCCGCTGATGTATGCTTCGCGCTTAATCGACCGCATGGAGTTCGACAAGGCCCTGACCGAGATGGAGGCTCTCTACGCTCATAAGGACGTGATTATACCCCTATATGTCAAAGAAATAGCCTGCGAGTTAGCATTCCTGTACCTTATATCCGGCGACTCCGGTCGGGCCGAAGCACTGCTCGACAAGGACCTTCGACAGTATATTCACGCCTATCGCAAAACGATGTCGGCCAAAGAACGACTGTATATCACAATGACGCTCCTGCTCGAAAAAGACACGGACAAAGCGCGCCGACTCTACGACCACCTCCACGCCACCCAATCAACCTACCTCCTCCAAGGCGAAGTAAAAAGCGATCTCGCCCTCCTCGCCCCCCTCTTCCAATAACGTTTGACTCGCAACGAAAAACGGCTGCTGCACAACATTGCCGCCCGCGTCGGCTATTGGCCCGAAGGAATGGGGCGGGAAACTCTTGCCGGCTGCGCCTCCGCCCTTGAGCGGCTGGGGCTGATTCAGGTTGCGTGGGAGTGTGTCCACGATGTTGTTGATGCGCGCCTGATCGCGTTCGGCACCGCCTACCTCCTTGCCAACCCTTCGCTCCGAAACCCCATAGACTGGAAATGGATAACCGCAACAATTCTTGGAGCAGCAACCCTTGCTGTGGCCATTCTCGGTCTTTTCGTTGCCTGCTCCGCCGTTTATACGAAGTAAAATTTACGCTATGAATACAGATAAAAATCTCCAAAAGGCCATCGAAATGGCGCAGGCCTCCATCTATGACGGGGCCAAGTACCTCGGAAAGAGGATGGGGGTATCAGTTTATGAACCTACCTTTGATGATGATGCACCTCGGTACATAGGCTTTCCTCAGTTCATCCTTGCATCCGGTGGCACATTGCGTTGGACTGCTGGCGATGAAGAATCCAGGGCAATAATGAACCATTTCTGGAAAGATTGATTAAAAATTTGCGAGAATAAATTATTTGTCGTAACTTTGCAATGCGGGATAGACGCTTATGCGGATATTACTGCACATAGGTTTCAATGGGTTGTCCGATAACAACCCTTTATTTTTTCCATAATAAATGTAATTGCCCGGTTGCATCTGCCCAATAAATGTCGGGCAGTTCATTTATTCTATTTTGTTTCTTGAAGTTTCCAACTTCACTTGAAATGGCTAAACGTAAATCCTCCAGACGAGACTCTTCATCCCAACAGAAGATTACATTATCTGCTTTTCTTGCATCCTTTATGCATGTCCTTATTGTATTGACATTAGCCAGGGGTATGTATTTGCAATCCCAGACTTTCCCATCAAAGCGCATATCGCCTGCTTTGCCACAAATGCCGCTTTCCGGCAGAAATTCGATGGCTTTCCCTTGTTTCGCCAATTGCTTTCCAAGCCACCTTTCGGCCTGTCCTCCTGTTCGTGGCACTCCTTTTGGTCTCGTGTTTCTGAATTGATGCAAATCATGAGCGACATTATAACCGCCACTCTTTACATCAAAAAACAGTTGGTCCCATTTTCTCTCGCCATAGCGTTTGTATTCCTCATTCCGGAATATTCGCAATAAGTCAGCAGGCACATCTTTAGCCCCTCGCATTTTGTATTGACTGAACCATTCGGCAAATTCCTCAGCACGCATTTCCTTAGCATATTCGCTTATGAGATTTCCCTCAGCAAATTTTGGGCAACCAAGGCGATCATCGATATGGTGTCCTATCTCATGCCATATCCGGGCTTGCATCTGCTCTTTAATTTCCTTGAATGTGTCAGCAACGGTTAAAGGAAGTTCATTGTAGCCATTTTTTATAAGTTCTTCAAATTTCTTAATCCGCAAGTCAATGTCGAGCATTCGCGATTTTATGGCTTTTATGTCGCCCTTAAGGATTCTATCGGATGCTTTGCTTCGGCCCAGGTGTGCCTCGGACTGCTCTATTTGGCGTAGTAGTGATGCCTTGTTGGATTGCAGTTTAGCGATTTTATCTCCATAGTTCACTGCCTCTTGATAGGAGGATTTCTTAAATCCCTCCAAGTCAAGAGTCAATGTTTTGTTTCCCCAATGATAGGAACCGGCCCAATGTTCTTTCTTGTTGAAATTTCTTGCCAGTCTGAGTTTATTCAAATTGATGCCATAATCCTGATGTGCGTAGTGGAATACCTCAAGAATTATGTTGATTTCATCAATACTTGCGTCGGAGAAATCCACCGAACTTATGCCGTAACTCTCTGCCCGGGCGATTGCACCCTCAATCGAGTCTACCATTGTGTAGAGTGTGGCCGATTCTGATTCAGAGGATTTTGCTTTTATTTTGGAGTGACGGGTCGTTTGTGAAGCAGGTAATTTCGTCAAGACTATGCTCTGCGGGATTGTTCCGGCAGTAGTTGCAACGATTTCATTGCCCCCTATTATTCGGGAAACAGCGGCCCGGTTGTCCCTTATGAAATAAGGCAGATTTCCGGCTGTTTCGATGCGGTCGGAGTGGTCCTTGACCCAGTCCTTGAAGGCGGCGGGAACGTCCTGCACGGTGTTTACGGAGGCTTGCGTCGGCTCCTGACCGGCGAGGATGCGCTGCGTGTCCTCCGCCATCTCCTCCTCGGTCTTAAGAATGGTCACGGCGTGGCAGCGGCAGTGGGGATGCCACTTTTTTGGGGGAAGGTTTCGAATTGTCGATTATTTTCAGTAACTTTGCGGAGTATTTAAATATGTCTGAAATGGAAAATAATCATAGTGAGGAGTTTCTCCTTGACGTCAGAGACCTCCGGGCCTCGATTGAGGGTAAAGAGATTTTAAAAGGCATTAACCTTCAGGTGCGTCCTGGCGAGGTTCATGCAATTATGGGGCCGAACGGCTCGGGCAAGTCAACTTTTTCGGAGGTGCTTGCGGGCGACCCGGCTTTTACCGTTCTCGGCGGGGAGGCTCGCCTAAACGGGGTTAACCTGCTGGAACTGAGTCCGGAGAATCGCAGCCATGAGGGTCTTTTCCTGTCGTTTCAGTATCCGGTGGAGATTCCGGGGGTTTCGATGGCTAACTTTATGAAGGCGGCAATCAACGCCAAGCGGAAATATTTCGGCAAGGAGCCGCTGACGGCTGCCGAATTTCTCCGCTTGATGAAGGAGAAGCGTTCGGTCGTTGAACTCGACTCGAAACTTGCTTCGCGCTCGGTCAACGAGGGTTTCAGCGGCGGCGAAAAGAAACGCAACGAGATTTTCCAGATGGCTATGCTTGAGCCTAAACTGAGCATTCTGGACGAGACTGACTCGGGCCTCGATATTGACGCCTTGCGCGTTGTGGCCGAGGGGGTTAACAAACTCCATACGCCTGAAAACGCCACTATCGTGATTACCCACTATCAGCGTCTGCTGGACTATATAAAGCCGGATTTCGTCCATGTGCTCTATAAGGGTCGCATTGTCTATTCAGGCGGTCCGGAACTGGCTCTTGAACTTGAGGAGCGCGGATATGACTGGATTAAGAACAAAATCGACGCCGAAGAGCAATGAACCAGTATCAGATAATCTACGAAGAGAATCTTGACGCATTTGGGTCTTCGCGCGCCTCGGAACTAAGTGAGTTCCTGAAGGTTGCCGAAGGGCTTGACCCGGCGTTTTCGCCCGAGGATTATGCGATTAACCTCAAGCGCTTGAAACTTCCGGTCGACGCGGCCCAATCGTTTAAGTGTGCGGTTCCGGCGGTCACTACGGCTCCGGCTCTCCTTGTCAATGATATTTTCCAGCCGGCCAAGAAGTTGCCCGAAGGGGTCATCTGTATGTCGCTCCGTGCGGCCGCTGAGTTGCATCCGGAGTTGATTCCCGCCTCGATTGTTGCCGACGGGGCTTCGGCCGAAGCGCGGCTGAACAACCTGCTCTGGACCGACGGCGTTCTCGTTCGAATTGCACGCAACGCCCGACCGGAGAAGCCGATTCAGATTGTCAATATCCTTTCGGCGCCTATGGACCTGATGGTTATGAGGCGTATTATTATAGTGGCTGAAGAAGGAGCGCAGGCCAACATTCTCCTTTGTGACCACACCCAGGACGCCGAGCGACGCTATCTGGCCAACGAACTGATTCAGATTGAGGTTGCCGACGGCGCCTCCCTTTCGGTTGACCGCGTTGAGGAGTCGTCGCCCCTGACCATTAAGCGCTCTGAAACCCATGTATGTCTGGGCCGCAACGCCCGCTTCGCGTCAACCTCGGCTTTGCTCACTTGCGGCGACTCTTCGTCGAAAATCTACGTTGACCTGCCCGCCCCCGGAGCCGAAGCAAAAGTCAACGGAATGGTCATTGCCTCAGGCCGTCAGACCCCACGGTTCACGACCCATATCCGGCATCACGCGGACCATACCGCCTCGAATCAGATTTTCAAATACATTGCCGACGGCGAGAGTCAATGTGCCTTCAACGGCCTCATAACCGTAGAACAGAAGGCTGACTTCACGGAGGCATATCAGACTTGCCACAACCTGCTTGCATCGCCTCAAGCACGAATGCACGCCGAGCCGGCCCTTGAAATATATTGCGACGAAGTCAAATGCTCCCACGGCGCCACGACCGGACAACTCGACGATACGGCCTTATTCTATATGCGTTCGCGCGGAATCCCCGAAGCGCAGGCCCGCCAGATGCTTATGGAGGCCTTCCTTGCCGACGTCATTGCCTCGGTCAGCATCGAAAGCCTTCGCGACCGCTTGCGCCACCTGACCGAACGCCGGTTTTCCTCTCTTGCCAACGGACTTGATTCATGCGCCGACTGCGCCGCGCTTAACCCCCTCCAATAAACGAAAGAAATGGACATCAGCCTTATACGCAAAGACTTCCCCTCTCTCGACCGCGAACTCTACGGCCGCAAAATGGTCTATCTCGACAATGTCGCAACCTCGCAGACCCCCCGTCAGGTTATCGACGCAATCACCGAAGCCTACACGCAGACTAAGGCAAACGTTCACCGCGGAGTCCATACCCTCTCGCAACAAGCAACAGCCCTCCAGGAAAATGCCCGCGAGGAGATTCGCCGTTGGATAAACGCCCGCTCCACCTCCGAAATCATCTTTACCCGAGGGACCACCGAGGCAATCAACCTCGTAGCCTCATCGTTTGGCCAACGCTTTGCCCCCGGCGACGAAGTGATATTGACGATTATGGAACATCATGCCAATATCGTCCCCTGGCAACTCCTTCAAAACCGCATCGGCATAAAAATCCGAGTGACACCCATTCTGCCCGACGGCTCGCTCGACATCGAACAGTTCAGCCAACTCTTCAATGAGCGGACCCGATTGGCCGCCTTCTGCCATGTCTCAAACGTCCTCGGCACCGTTAATCCCGTCAAGGAGATGACCCGCATTGCCCACGCCCACGGCGTCCCGACCCTCATCGACGGCGCTCAGGCCGTGGCCCATATCCGCCCCGATATGCAAGACCTCGACGCCGACTTCTATGCCTTCTCCCTCCACAAAATGTATGGTCCCACCGGCCTCGGAATACTCTATGGACGCGAAGCCCTCCTCGAATCAATGCCCCCCTACCAAGGAGGCGGCGAAATGATTTCACACGTCTCCTTCACCACCCCCACTACCTTTGCCGAACTCCCCTACAAATTCGAAGCCGGCACCCCGGACTTCACCTCTATCGCAGCCATCACCCCCACCCTCCAATACATCCAAAACCTCGGAATCGACAACATCGCCGCCCACGAAGACCAACTCCTCCACCTCTGCACCCGCCGACTCCTCGACGAAATTCCCGACATCCAAATCTACGGAACCGCCCCGGGAAAAGCCCCCGTCATTTCCTTCCTTCTCCATCCACACCACCACTATGACGTAGGCCTCCTACTTGACAAACAAGCCATCGAAGTGCGCACCGGCCATCACTGTGCCCAACCCCTAATGGAGGCACTCGGAATCGACGGAACCGTCCGCCTCGGCTTCGCCCTCTACAACACCGTCGACGAAATCGACGCCCTCATCCAAGCCCTCAAAAAAATTCGAGCCATAATGGGCTAACATACAACAACATACAAAAAACTGAACAAAAAAATTCCAAAAAAATTTGCACACCTCAAAAAAACTCCCTAACTTTGCAGTGCAAAAACGAAAACCAAGGTGCCATAGCTCAGTTGGTAGAGCAAAGGACTGAAAATCCTTGTGTCCCC
>CAYUGU010000035.1:0-22527 GCA_964444345.1 uncultured Bacteroides sp. | reverse complement strand
TCACTCCCGACTACTTCGCATACTCTGAGCGCGAATTTAAGAAATTCCTCGACAAGGACCTCAACACCCCCAAGAGCGAATTTTTCATCCCTCTCTGTATCGACACTCTGATCAATTCCGGCGAAGCCACCGTCAAGGTGCTTGACACTGACTCGAAATGGTTCGGCGTAACCTACGCTGCCGACCGTCCCGGAGTGGTTGAAAAACTGGCCGCCCTCCACGCTGCCGGCGAATACCCCGACGAAATGTTCAAATAAGAAATATTCCTTTTTCCTATGAATCGGCGACGCCCCTCCCGGCGCCGCCGATTTCATGTTTTTACGGGTTCATACAGCGGAGGCGGGGGGTTGATACATCCCGGGGCAGAAAGTTTGGCGGGGTGGGGAGGAGTCGGTAATTTTGCGGTGTAAAATAATTCATCAATAAACTTATCGACTTATGGAAAATGTTTCAGTTAAAGAAGAAAAAATGAACTTCGGCAGAAAGGTCATTTTGCTTGGCCTGCAGATTGCCGTTTTAATGATTGGCACATTGGTGGTCTGGATTATGTCAGACAGCCGCCAATCGCGCAACCGCGAAGTTCAGTGGGAAATTACCCAAGATTGGGGAGACCCCGTTAAGATCTGCGCGCCTTTCGCGCAGAAGTCGCCGAAAAGTGACGCAGGCCTTATGCCCGAAAGGTTTGACTGTCAGATGAATGTCCGGTCAAAGACGCTCCACCGCAATATCTACGAGGCCGAGGTTTATAATGCCGGCGTCAAGATGAGCGGTCAATTTCTCAAGGACAGTCTGCTCGCTTATGGTCCGTTGGTTTACCTCGAAATGAGGGTCCCGTTGAAGCAGATTTCGCGTATTGCTCCCCTCGAAATCGGTGGCGTATCCATTGATTGGACCCGTAACGGCGGCGCTCTGTCTGCCAAGGTGGACATTAGTGAAATGCCCGAAGTGATTGACTTCTCAACCTCATTTGATGTACGAGGCTCCGGCTCGATTTATGCCGAACAGATAGGCGTAGGGTCAATTGTCAAGATTGAAGGCGAGGCTTCGAACCCGTCGTTTGTCAGTGGCATGTTGCCCCATGAACGCACAATCGACGGCAAGAACTTCAGCGCCGTCTGGGAGTCGGGCTCAACCCACGAAAGTGTAGGGATAAACTTCCTGGTCGGAGTTGACCGCTATCAAAAGGTTGAACGCACGCTGAAATATGCGTTCTTAATCATTTTGCTGACCTACGCCGGCGTGCTGCTTTCTGAGATTCTGCTCAAGCGCAACATTCGCCAACTCAACTACTTCCTGATTGGAGCCGCCCTTGTGCTCTTCTATTCTCTGTTGCTTTCGTTCGTGGAGCATCTGGGCTTCGGCGCTTCATATCTGATAGCCGCCGCGATGACCGTGCTGTTGATTGCGATTTATATGTGGAAAGTACTCGGATCGGCCAAGACCGGACTCATAATAGGCATAATCCTCTCGATTCTCTACGCTTGTTGCTACGTCCTTCTGTCGCTCGAAACCTATGCTCTGCTTCTCGGAAGCCTGCTGCTCTTTGCGCTTCTTGCGGCCTTAATGTTCGGTTCGCTGAAATTCAGATACTAAAACCGGCGCCCCACGCGTTTACTTTTCAGACATAACCCTCCGACTGAAAGCGCTTAGTATACAATATGGAATGGCTCAAAATTGTGACCGCTAACGAACTGGTGAGAATCGCGACCCACGAAATCGTCTACATCCTTGCCAACGGCAATTATTGTGACCTTATGTTGGCCAACGGCTCTACTCATACAATGACCTTCCAACTCCATTACTTCGAAGACTATTTCAAGGCTAACGGCCACCACTCGTTTACGCGGGTGGGCCGTAGCCTGATTGTCAATAAGCAGCATATCAGGGTTATAAACATCAATGACAGGACTATCAAGTTCGGAGGCCATACGATTTCCGATTCTATTCCGACTTTACGAATAGGGCTTGGCCGCGACTCTTTGAAGGAACTTAAGCAAGAAATGAACAGTTATGAAGAACGAAACTAAGGAGATTATTATCGACGTCAACGAGGAGTCGGTCAATGACTCGCGCCCCACGGATATTCCTCAGATTTCGATTGAGCGGGGCCCTCAGGCGGGAAAAAGTCCGCGCCGCCTGTCGCGATTGGTCATTACGCTTATTTGTGTTGCGGCTCTCGGCTTGCTTGCCGCATTCTTTGCTCTTGCTACAAAACGCTCTTCATCAGGCATTTACCCGCGAGAAAATCTTCAGACGCTTAATGCCGACTACCATCCGACGGCCGTCGGTACCGAGTGCTTTTCGGACACAATCCTTGGCGTCCCGATGAACATTTTCCCTCTCTCCGGCCTCCGTGCTTCGCTTGAGGGCGACCTCCCTGACCCCGGAGATTCAACCCTGGTGCTATTTATGCGCTCGGCCGACTATCGGCCGGACGGCACGGCTATGGGACCATTGGTTGCCGATGGCGAATATAGCGATTGGAAAGCCGCTAAACTTCGCGACGGATATGTGGCTGTTTCTCCCGCGGGTCGTGCCGTAATTGGGGTCTACTCAGGCGATGAAGTTGAAAAATGGGCAGTTAAGAATGGCGGCGACTTCTTCCGTCAGCAGGTGTTGCTTGTCGACGGCGAATTGCCCCGCGACTTCTTGCTGCGCGGCAAGGTTGAGCGCGCTGCCATTGCCTCGGCTGTCAACGGCCAACTCTTCTATGTCGTTACCCATGGCCGCGAAAGTATGTATGACTTTGCCGACGCCCTTCGCGAATACGGCTTCGTCAACGCTGTCTATATGACCGGCGGCAATGCCTACTCCTTCTATCGCGACCCTCAGGGCCGGGCCCATTTGAATCAACCTACCGAAGAAAAACTCGAAAAATACCGTACCCAACCCCTTCCGCAACCCCTTCTCGTCTTCCGCCGTTCCCTTCATTAACGCCCGAAAAGGGATTTTTACTTTTCATTTTTCATTTTTCATTTAAATGGTTTGGTGGTTTTAGAAATAATTATGTAACTTTGCAGCGCACAACTCTTAGTTGTCAAGACATATTGAATTATTCAGAAGCGTATTGCTTATCTTGCTAATGGAAACGTAGGAAATTTTCATCGGAGCACAGGTAATCAAGCGGTTCTCACGTCGTATAGGCGTGGGCTGCTATTCCTACATCTTGCTCCAAAGGTTTTCCTACGACCCCCATTAGAAGACGTGGCAATTCAGTCCGCGCTTCTTTTGTTTCCTGGTCGATAGGACTGTAAGGCCACAAATCATCTAAGCATGATTAAAAAAATATTTTTATTCCTTTTGTTGATAAATACTTGTTTTGGAGTTTCATCCGCTGAAGAGGTAGTTTTTGATTTTAATGAGGACCAGTTAGGTCAATTAGTTATTGAAGGTAGTTCTCAGACCTATATGGCTGACGGCCATACTTTCTCAAAGGGAGACATTGTTTTTACAACCCATAATTTGAATGGAAATGGAGTTCGGTTCTATAAAGGCTATAACGGAGAAACGACACTGCGCATTATGAAAAAAAGTGCGCTTACAATTAGTTGTAATGATGGTGTAATAACTTCTTTGGAGATGGAGGGTAGTCAATTAGACCAACTTACAGGTCATGGATATGAAAACGGACATTTCATAGGAGCAGAGGAGTCTTTGACGGTTGAAAATGGAGATTCGTATACTGTTCAAGTCAGTAAGTTAACTATATCCTATACAAAGAATGAATTGGATAATAGAGCACACCCAAATTTGCAATTTTCTTCTAACTATGTTACTGCGTATTTAGGTAAACCGTTTTATACTCCTGTCTTAACCAAGTCAACAGATGCAAAGGAAACATATTCTAGCGATAAAGAATCTGTGGCTTTAGTGGATAAAGAAACAGGTAAGGTGACCCTTGTTGGCGCAGGTTCTGCCCGTATTACGGCAAGAACTGATGGCACTGATAATTTTCGTCCTGGTTCTGCTTTTTATATATTGACGGTTCTCCCTGTGTCTGAGTATGAGGGCGATTCGTCGAAGGAGTCGGGTGTTTATTTCGGCATTACGGCGTTTAACTATCTGCCGGAGATTTTGCCGATGGAATTGCTGACAGTGAAGAATAAGAATGCATACAAGGATTTCGTAAATAGCCGCAAAACCGACGATTATACATTCCTTTATTATTCTGCCGAAAAGGCGCTCGCCGCTCTGAAAGCACCGGTTTATCCAACTGATTTGTCAAACGTTGCGCTTATTACGTTTACCGACGGTAACGATGACGGCTCGCTCAGTATGGCCCCTGATAATACATGGGATGATTTGGCCTATCAAAACTATATAGAAGGACTGATATCCAATGCCTATGTGCAGGGCATCAAGGTCGATGCATACTCTATAGGGCTGAAGGGTAAGGATATTGGTGACTATAACTATGATATGTTTAAGTCTAATCTTCAGGCGCTTGCAACCGAACCAAAGGATAAGAATGCAACCGAGGTAGGCAATATGACTGAGGTAGAGAACACCTTAAACAGTATTATTGATAACCTTGAAACCTCTTGGTTGAACAAAAAAGTCAGTTGCAATATAAATATGCGTGCAACCGGCGACAAGATTCGTTTCACACTCGATAAGTCGCGAGAAGCGATGAACAACAATCCTGATAATTCCGATGTGTGGATTGAAGGTGTATTTTCTCGTGATGATAATAGTCTGAATGATATTGTATATCATGGTTGCACAAGTACTTCGGGGACTAAGGTGATCTCCAAAGAGGTAGATATTGCAGGGCGTACCAAATATCAGTTTACATTCGATAACTTAAGGAATATGAATGGCGAACAACTCGCTATTGGCGAAGTTAACTTCTGGCATGCAACTGCCAGCAACCCTATTTGGCAACCTCACACAGAGTTCGGTCAAGGAACAGATGCAGTGACCGAAGTTGAACGCAATTCTGCCGCGATTATGTTTGTAATGGACTGTTCGTCGTCGCTCGGTGATGACTTCATGGAACTCCAGCGAGTGATAACCGACCTTATTGATCGAATTGTTCCTGATACAGCGACTAAACCTGAACAACCTGAGCAGCCGGAACAACCTGAGCAGCCGGAGACTCCCGAGGACCCTGGTACATCGGTTGACCCCGAAACACCCGAAACGCCCGAAACACCTGAGGAACCGGGTGAGTCAGGTATGTATGAACTGAGCGGTAACTGTAACACCTCCGTTGAGTTCTTTACGATTCAAGGAGTTAAGGTGTCCCATCCGGCTTCAGGCCTTTATCTCGTTAAGAAGGGTAGCCAAATCAAAAAAGTAATTCTCTAAAGGAAAGGTGACGCTCCATTGCCGTCCCTATGACAAAAGGGGCGGAAGGTGTAGAATTGGCGGCGACGAGGGCGTCGCCTTTCCTTTTTTATGACCCGAAAAGGGATTTTTCACTTTTCATTTTTCATTTTTCATTTAAATGGTTTGGTGGTTTGGGCGAATTGTCGTAAATTTGTAGGTTGAAATAGAATACAAATTTAAACCAAAATATACCTATGAAATTTAACGTCCAGAGCAAGGCGCTCTATAGCCAGGCAGCCGCTGTGAGCAAGGTTATCAGTTCCAAGAACCCTATGCCGATTCTGAATAATTTTCTCCTTGACCTTAAGGGGAACGTGCTGACAATCACCGCCTCAGATATCGAGAACACCCTGACCGCCAAAGTGCCCGTTCTTGAAGCCGAAGGAGAGGGCAGGGTCTGTGTTGACGCCCCCCGTCTGACCAATCTGTTGAAGTCAATGCCCGACATCGGCATCACCTTCGAAATCGACGACAACACCCTCGCCATTCAGGTTTCCTACAATGGCGATAAGGGTAAATTTGACTTCGTCGGCGTTTCCGGCGATGAATATCCTTCGCCCCAGGTCGAGACCTCGCCCGAGGCCGTATCTTTCGTCGCTCCTTCAAACCAGATTCTCAGCGGCATCGAAAACACCATTTTTGCGGTTGGCGCCGACACCCTGCGACCGATGATGATGGGTATCTACTGGGACATCAAGCCCGAGGAGTTCACGTTTGTGGCTACGGATACCCGCAAACTCGTGCGCTATCGCAGTGCTGTTGCCGCTCCGGGCGTGACCGCTTCGTGTATTGTCCCGACCAAGCCTTCGCAGGTAATCAGAAATATCCTGCCCCGCGACGTTGAGGTCTCAATCAGCATTGACGATAAGCGCGCCCTGCTGAAAACCGAGGATCTCACCTTCTCTTGCCAGTTGCTCAAGGGCAACTATCCGCCCTATGAGCGCGTGATTGCTCAGCCGAATCCTTATCTGGTTACGATTGACCGCGTGCAGTTCCTCTCGGCTCTCCGCCGCGTCAGCATGTTTGGCGATCAGGGCAAAAATATTGTCAAACTGCGCTTTACGCCGTCGGAAGTTGTAATCAAGGCCGTTGACAATAATTATTGCACCAGCGCCGTTGAGTCCGTTGCCTGCGATTTCAACCATGACGAAATGATTATCGGCTTCTCATCGTCGTTCATCATCGAAGTCCTTTCGACAATCTCTACCGAGGAGGTGAACATTGCCCTGAGCGACTCGTCGCGCCCCGGCGTCTTCTCGCCCGGCGAGCAGGGTGAAGGCACCGACGTCGTTATGATTCTGATGCCCGTTCATACTACCGAATTCTGATGAAACTCCACCTGACCAAGCCCATAATTTTCTTTGACCTGGAGACTACGGGCGTTGATTTCCAAAATGACCGCATTGTGGAAATCAGTTATGTTAAACTCTTCCCGAACGATACGCGCGAGGAGCGTACAATCCTTGTCAATCCCGAGCGTCCCATTCCGGCAGAGGCTACGGCTGTTCACCACATAACCGACGCCGACGTGGCCGACAAGCAGACTTTCAAGCAGATTGCCCGCGAACTGGCCCGCACGTTTACCGGATGTGACATCGCCGGATTTAACCACGTCAAGTTTGATCTCCCGCTCCTGATGGAAGAGTTTCTCCGCGCCGGAGTGACCGACTTCGACCCGATGCGCGGGCGCCTGATTGATGTGCAGACCATTTTCCACAAGATGGAGCAGCGCACTCTCTCGGCCGCCTATCGCTTCTATTGCGGCAAGGAACTTGACGGGGCCCACCGTGCCGATGCCGACACTCTCGCCACGGTCGAGGTGCTGGAAGCGCAACTCGACCGCTATCCCGACGTGCTCAAGAATGATATGGACTTTCTGGCCGATTTCTCCTCATATAATAAAAACGTGGATATGAGCGGCCGAATTATCCGTAACGATAAGGGTGAGGTGGTTTTCAACTTCGGAAAATTCAAGGGCCGTAAGGTCTCCGAGGTCTTCCTCCATGAGCCTTCCTATTATGACTGGATGATGAAAGGCGAGTTCCCGGCCCACACCAAGCAGGTGATTACCCGCCTTTATCAAGAAGCCCGAATGGCATTAAAATGACACTACAAGGCAAGCATATAATCCTCGGCATTACGGGCGGAATTGCGGCTTACAAGAGCGCGATTCTGACCCGTCTGCTCATCAAGGCCGGCGCCGAAGTCCAGATTGTTATGACCCCGAGCGCCAAGGAGTTCATTACCCCGGTGACGCTCTCGGCCCTCACCGGCAAACCGGTTGTCAGCGAGTTTTTTACGGCCAATACTGGCGAATGGCATAGCCATGTTGACCTCGGGCTCTGGGCCGACGCGATGGTGATTGCTCCTGCAACCGCCTGCACTATCGGCAAGATGGCCCACGGCGTCGCCGACAATATGCTCGTGACCACCTACCTCTCGGCCAAAGCCCCGGTCTTCATTGCTCCGGCAATGGATCTGGACATGATGGCTCACCCGTCGACCGTCGGCAATCTCGAATTGCTCCGCTCCTACGGAAATCATATAATCGAACCTGCAAGCGGTGAACTCGCCTCGCATCTCGTCGGCAAAGGCCGCATGGAGGAGCCGGAAAATATTGTCCGTGTGCTCGAAGAGTTTTTCTCCCGTCGCGAAGACCTGAAAGGCAAAAAGGCACTGGTGACGGCCGGTCCGACCTATGAAAAGATTGACCCCGTAAGGTTCATCGGCAACTACTCTTCCGGCAAAATGGGCTACGCTCTGGCCGACGAACTCGCCGCGCGCGGCGCCGATGTCACTCTTGTGAGCGGTCCTGTTGCCGTCAAGGCCACTCATCCCGCCGTCAAGACTATTATGGTCGAATCGGCCCGCGAAATGCTTGCCGAGGCGTCGGCTGCCTTTGAAACTGCTGATATCGCGGTGCTTACCGCTGCCGTGGCCGACTATGCTCCCGCTCATCCCGCCGACCGCAAGATTAAGCGTGAGGGCGATGACGTTCCGACTATTGAACTCATTAAGAACCCGGATATTGCCGCAACTCTCGGCGCTGCCAAACGCTCCGGCCAAGTACTCATAGGCTTTGCCCTCGAAACCGACAATGAGGAGGCTCACGCACTCGACAAGATTCGACGCAAGAATCTCGACGCAATTTGTCTCAACTCGCTCCGCGACCCGGGCGCCGGCTTTGCCGTCGATACGAATAAGGTTACAATCCTGACGGCCGACGGACGGAAAATTTCCGGCGAACTCAAGCCTAAGCGCGACGTTGCCGTTGATATCGTCGACTATATTTCTAACTCACTCTCTCCCAAATGATGAAACGAACAGTAACTACCGCCCTTTTTTCGCTTTTTCTGCTGCTCCCCTTTGCCGCTAAGTCTCAAGAACTTAACTGCACGGTGGACGTCAATACCCAGTCGCTCCAGAATGTCAGCACCTCCGTGTTCGACACGTTCAAGGAGGCAGTAACCGAGTATATGAACACGACGAAATTCTCCGAAGTCCAGATTGGGGTGAACGAGAAAATCGAATGTCGCCTCTTCTTCACTATCTCGGAATATAAGGACGGAGTTGCTAAGGGCACGCTGCAGGTCCAGGCAATGAGGCCGGTCTATAATTCGACCTATACGACCACTCTCGTCAACTTCCGCGACGCAAAGATTGACTTTTCCTACTCCGAGGGCGAACCGCTGACCTTCAGCCTCAACGGTATGGAAAGCCAGATTACGGCAATCCTCAACTTCTATGCCTACTTTATTCTGGCAATGGACTTCGACAGTTTTTCGCTCAAGGGGGGTGACCCCTTCTGGGAACGCCTGAAAATGATTGTCCAGGAGGCTCAATCGTCGGGCGAAATCGGCTGGAAAGCCTTTGAGGACAATAAGAACCGCTCGGCGATTCTCCAGGCCTTCACCGACCCGAAGACGGAGGTTATTCGCGAAATGACCTACCGCTATCACCGTACCGGACTCGACGAAATGGCCCAGAGTCCCGACAAGGGCAGGGCGAACATAACCGAGAGCCTCGATATGCTTAAAAAGGTATACGATGCCGACCCGATGTCGGTAGCCCTCTCGATGACCAAGGACGCCAAACTCGACGAACTGGTCAATGTCTACTCAAAGTCGCAGCAGACTGAGCGCGAACGCGTCTACGAAACCCTCTATCCGCTCTATCCGACGGAAACACAGCGACTTAACGAAATTAAGAAAGGAAAGAAAAAGGAATGATTCGCTCTCTGCAAATATCAAACTACGCGTTGATTGACTCCCTGACGCTCGACTTTGCGCCCGGTTTCAATATTATTACGGGCGAAACCGGCGCCGGAAAGTCGATTATGCTCGGCGCTCTTGGCCTTCTTCTCGGTGCCAAGGCCGAAAGCCGCGCAATTCGCCATAGCGATAAGAAATCGGTTGTCGAAGCCGTCTTTTCCGTCGAAGGCAACACCCGCCTGGCCGAGTGGGCCGCTCGCAACGACGTTGAGTGGGACAACTCCGAACTGATTCTTCGCCGCGAAATTGCTCCGGGCGGGCGCACCCGCGCCTTCATCAACGATAGTCCGGTGACCGTCGCCGATCTCGGCGAAGCCGGAAGTATGCTTATCGACATTCATTCCCAACACCAGAACCGACTGCTTGGCGCCTCCGGGTTTCAGCAGCAGATTCTTGACTCAATCGGCGGAAATGCAGCCCTGCTTGCCGACTATCGCAAAAAGTGGGCAACGCTCCGCGAAGCCGAGAAGAAACTCGATACGACCCTCAAGGAAATTGAGGCAAACCGAGCCGACGAGGAGTTTATCCGCTTTCGCCTCGGGCAGTTGGAAGACGCCGCGCTGACCGCCGGTGAGCAGGAAGAACTTGAGTCCGAGCGCGAACTCCAGGCCAATATGACCGGAATTAAACAGGGCCTGACCGACGCGCTTGAGGCTCTTTCGCAATCGGATTACAGCGCGCTTTCGCAACTCTCGGAGGCCTCGGACGCCATGGCCGACCTTTCGGAGGTTATCGACGGTGTTCAGCAACTTATCGAGCGCCTTGATTCGGCCCGGCTCGAAGTGCAGGACATAGCCGAAACCCTTTCGGACTATGATAATAACCTCAATGCCGACCCCTACGCACTCGAAGAAATTGAAGAGCGACTTTCGGAAATTTATGCTTTGCAGAAGCGCCATAAAGTCGACTCCGTGGAGGCGCTGATTGCCATTCGCGATGATCTTCGCGCCCGCATTGCCGGTCTGGAGGATGCCGATGTGGATATTGCCGAACTGAAGAAGGTTGTGGCCAAAGCCCGCAAAGAGGCCGAAGCCGCCGCCGCAAAACTTTCAGCCGCCCGTGTTGCCGCCGCCAAGGCTTTCGAGGCCGAACTGACCGCTACGGGTCGCCCCCTCGGAATGGCTAATCTGGTATGCGAAATTGCAGTGGAACCTGCTGATCTGGGCCCCGAGGGAGCCGACGCTATCGAGTTCCGTTTTGCCTTTAACAAGAACCAGAAGCCTATTCCCGTTTCGGGCGCAGCCTCCGGAGGCGAAATCTCCCGCCTGATGCTTTGCCTGAAGTCAATCGTTGCCGACAAACTCGGATTGCCCACAATCGTTTTCGACGAGGTAGATACGGGTGTCAGCGGCGATGTTGCCGGGCGTATGGGCGAAATGATGGCCCGGATGGCCGATGCCATTCAGGTGATTACTATAACTCATCTGCCTCAGGTTGCAGCCCTCGGCGACTCCCATTTCAAGGTCTATAAGGAAGACGATGCCGCCGCTACCCATACCCGAGCCCGTGCCCTCACTGCCGAAGAGCGACGGAGCGAAATAGCACTGATGCTTAGCGGCTCCGAGACCGACAGCGCCGCCCTCGCGACGGCCGACACTCTGCTCTCCCGCCGCAAATCCCGCAAAAAATAACGATGTAAATCTATGGAAAAATCAGAATATATTTTTGGTATTCGCGCCGTGATTGAGGCTATCGAGGCCGGTCGCGATATCGACAAGATACTCATAAAAAAAGACCTGCAAGGCGAACTCATCGGCGAACTTTTGGCCCTGGTGAAGGCCCACAGAATCGTGACCCGCCGTGTTCCCGTTCAGGTAATCGACCGCATCACGCGCAAGAATCATCAGGGCGTAGTTGCCACTCTCTCGGCCGTCACTTATCATCGCCTTGACCATCTCGTGCCGCAACTTTATGAGGAGGGTAGGTTGCCCTTCATCATCGTGCTCGACGGGATTACTGACGTGCGCAACTTTGGCGCGATTGCCCGAACGGCCGAATGTGTTGGCGCCGACGCCATTGTGATTCCCGAACATGGCTCGGTGAGCGTCGGGGGAGATGCCGTTAAGACCTCCGCCGGAGCCCTGCTTCACATTCCCGTATGCCGTGAGCGTTCAACTGCCCTGGCTGTCCGTTTCCTGAAAGACAATGGCTATAAGGCGGTGGCCGTCACCGAGAAAGCCGCCGTAAACTATACGGAAATTGACTATACCGACCCCGTTTGCCTGATTATGGGTTCCGAGGACGTTGGCATTTCGCCCGAAGTGCTTAAGTTGGCCGATTGCGGCGCCTCGATTCCGATGTTTGGCAAAATTGGGTCGCTGAACGTTTCCGTGGCCGCAGGTGTTATGATGTATGAGGTTGTTCGCCAACGTCTGGCGGCGAACCTTGAAGTCATCTGATTCATCCGTTATTACTTTTTTATGGCACAAGCAGATTCTCCACAGGTTCTCGGCACCAAGCCCATCGGGCGGTTGCTGGTTGAATACTCCGTGCCCGCGATTATTGCGAGCATTGTTACGTCGCTTTATAATATTGTTGACTCCATTTTTATCGGCCAGGGAGTTGGCGCGCTCGCAATTACGGGCCTCGCGCTGACTTTCCCTATGATGAACCTGCTGATTGCGTTCGTGACGGTGATTGCTGTCGGCGGCGCTACGGTCACGTCAATTTTCCTTGGTCAGAAGGACAATGACCGCGCCTCAAATGCGTTGGGAACCGTCCTGATTCTCTGTCTTGTCCACTCCGTGATTTTCGGCGGTATCTCTATTTGGCTTCTCGACGATATTTTGCGCCTCTTCGGCGCGACGGACCGCACGCTCCCTTACGCGCGCGAATTTATGGAGATAATTCTGTGTGCCACTCCGGTATCCTTCGTCTTCATCGGCCTTAACAATATGATGCGCGCCTCGGGCTATCCCCGCAAGGCGATGATTTCCGCAATTTTCTCTGTGGGTGTCAACGTTATTCTTTGTCCGATTTTCATTTTTGTGCTCGATATGGGAATTCGCGGCGCGGCGCTCGCTACGGTTTGCGGCCAGTCGGTTGCTTGCATCTGGGTTCTTGTCCACTTCTTCTCGCGCAAGTCGTTTATCAATTTCCATGGCATCAAACGTTGGTTCACCGGCTCTGTGGCCAAGATGATTTACACGATTGGCCTTTCGCCGTTCCTTATAAACGTCTGCTCCTGCGTGGTCGTTGTCTTCATCAATAAGAGCCTTATTTCTTATGGTGTTGACGAGGGCGATATGGCCGTAGGTGCCTTCGGAATTGTCAATCGCGTCTCGATGCTCTTCCTTATGATTGTGATGGGCGTCACGCAAGGTATGCAGCCTATTCTCGGTTATAACTACGGTGCCGGCCGTTGGGACCGCGTCAAGCAATGTCTCCGCCTCGGAATCTACGTCGGAACGATTATTACGATTGTCGGCTTCCTCGTGACCGAACTTTTCCCGGCGCAGGTTACCCGTATGTTTACCGACGATGCTGTCCTTATCCGCCATTCGATTGTCGGCTTCCGTATAATCATGCTTTGCTGCCCGCTGATTGGTCCCGCAATCGTGATTCAAAACTTCTTCCAGAGTATCGGTAAGCCGCAACTCTCTATCTTCCTCAGTATGACACGCCAGTTGCTCTATCTGCTGCCGCTGATTTGGATTCTTCCCCGCTTCTGGGGCGTCACCGGAGTTTGGGCCTCGATGGCTTCGAGCGATTTCCTCTCGTTCGTAACCACGGTTGTCACCCTTATTATCGTCATGAAAAAATTTAACCGCAACGCCCATGCGAACCACCCTTCAACTGCGCCTGACGCCTGAGGTAGCCTACGAGCCGCTGAGGCTCCTGGCTCATGTTTCGACCCTGCTTAACGTTGACGCGAACCGCATCAGCGGAATCCTTCCGGTCAAGCGGAGCATTGATGCGCGCCAACGCCGCGTAATGGTCAACCTGGAGGTTCTTGTCACTATCGACGAGCCCCCGGTCAACCCCTCCGAGCGCCTTGAAGCCCCCGAATACCGGCCTCTTCCGGCCGATGCCCGACAGGCTATAGTTGTCGGTGCCGGACCCGCCGGGCTTTTTGCCGCGCTCAGGCTTATTGAACTCGGCGTGCGTCCGATTCTGCTTGAGAGGGGAAAGGACGTGGACTCCCGACGTCCCGATATGGCCAACATCTCGCGCAACGGAGTTGTGGACCCCAACAGCAACTATTGTTTCGGCGAGGGGGGAGCCGGAGCCTTCTCCGACGGCAAATTATATACGCGAAGTAAAAAACGTGGCTCGGTCAATAAGATTCTCTCTATCCTCGTGGCCCACGGTGCCAACCCCGACATTATGGTCGATGCTCACCCTCATATCGGTTCCGACCGCCTTCCGGGTGTAATTAAGGCCATCCGGCAGACGATTATTGACTGCGGCGGCGAGGTCCGCTTCGGTTGTCGAGTCGACCGCCTGCTGATTGAAAACAGCGAAGTCAGAGGAGTGCAAACCGCCGACGGTCGCGAATTTTTCGGTCCGGTAATCCTCGCTACGGGCCATTCCGCACGCGATGTTTACCGCTCGCTTAACTCTGCCGGAGTAACTCTTGAGCCTAAAGGCCTCGCAATTGGCGTCAGGCTTGAGCATCCTCAGCAACTGATTGATCAACTGCAATATCATTCATCAAAGGGTAGGGGAAAATACCTTCCGGCGGCTGAATACTCAATGCTTACGCGTGTTGATGACCGCGCCGTCTACTCCTTCTGTATGTGTCCCGGCGGATTTATTATTCCCGCCGCCTCTGAGCCGGGCCAACTGGTTGTCAACGGTATGAGTCCCGCCTCGCGCGGAACTAAATGGGCCAACTCCGGAATGGTTGTGGAGATTCTTCCCGACGACGTCTACGGCGATTCTCCGCTAAAGATGATGGACTATCAGGCCCAAATCGAGACCGCTTTTTTCCGTGCCGGCGACGGCTCGCAGGCTGCGCCCGCCCAGCGTATGACGGATTTTGTGGCCGGCCGACCTTCCTCGTCGCTTCCATCCTCTTCCTATGCTGCCGGACTGATTCCCTTGCGGCTTGATAAGTTGCTCCCCGAGGAGATTGCCGGACGGCTGCAACGCGGATTTCTGGAATTTAACCGTAAGCAAAAAGGCTTCCTGTCGGCCGATGCTACCGTGATTGGATGCGAAACGCGCACCTCGGCCCCCGTGCGTATTCCCCGCGACCCTGAAAGCCTTCAACACATTGAAATAGCCGGCCTCTACCCTGCAGGGGAAGGAGCCGGCTATGCCGGAGGCATCGTCTCCGCCGCTATCGACGGCGACCGTGCCGCCACTTCGCTCGCACTCAGCGGGGAAGAGCGTTGACTGCGGCCTGAAGGGCCGTCAGGGCGTCGGTAAGGACTGAGCGGGGAGTCGCTATATTCAGGCGCATGAAGCCCGTGCCTTCCTTGCCAAACATCGTGCCGTCGTTGAGGGCGAGTTTTGCGCCTTTGACAAAGAGGTCAACCAGTTCGGGCTGCGTAAGGCCGAGGTCGCGACAGTCGAGCCATACGAGAAATGAGGACTGAGGCCGGAGCGGCTTGATAGCCGGAATGTTTCGGGCACAAAAATCCTCGACGTGGCGGATATTATCTTCGACGTAACTGAGCATTTCGCGACGCCACTGTTCGCCCTCGGGGGTGTAGGCGGCGCAGGCCGCTATGTGGGCGAAAATGTCGGCTTCGTTGAGTTCGTTGGCGGCAAGCCATGAGAAGAATTGTTCGCGGATTCGGTCGTTGGGCACTACGGCAAACGAACTGACAATTCCGGCAATATTGAATGTCTTCGACGGGGCCTGGAAAGTGATTGAGTTTTGGGCAGCGGCTTCGCTGACCGAGGCAAAGGGGATATGGCGGTTGCCCCAAAGAGGCATATCGCAATGGATTTCGTCGCTGATTACGAGGATATTACGCTTGGCGCAGAAGTCAGCAAGGCGCTGAAGTGTTTCCTTGGGCCAGATTCGTCCGCCCGGATTGTGAGGGTTGCAGAGAATCAGCAGGCGACACTTTTCGTCGGCTACTTGTTCGAGGTTTTCGAAGTCCATATCGAAATGACCGTCCTCGCGAAGAATCAGCGGATTGTAGACCACTTCGCGCTTATTGGCCAGCGGGGTGAGACGGAAGGGATGATAAACCGGCGGCTGAATAATCACTTTTTCGTCGGGCTTTACGAAGACGTTGATGGCCATACCGATACCCTTGACTATCCCGGGGATGAAAGTAATCCATTCGGGCTTGATTTTCCAATCGCCATGCTCCTCCACCCATTTGCAGAGGGTAGGGCGATACTCGGCGGGTTCGCCCGTGTAGCCAAAGATTTTATGGTCGAGGCGACGTCGCATCGCGTCGACTATGAAGTCAGGGGTTTCAAAGTCCATATCGGCAATCCAGAGGGCCGTGAGTTGGTCGGTTCCACACATCTCCGGAAGGCGGACATATTTGAGCGCGTTAGTGTTGTGGCGGTCAATAATTTTGTCGAAATTGCTCATTTATTTCAGTGCTTGCTTGATATCTTCTATAAGGTCGGTGGGGTCTTCAAGACCGATTGAGAGGCGGATAGTTGTTTCGTAGAGGTCCATTTCGGCGCGCTGCTTGTCAGTGAAGTTGACGAATATTGTCGAGGCGGGATGAATTGCAAGACTCTTGTTGTCGAAGAGGTTTGTTGCCCGCTTGATGAGTTTCAGATTGTTGAGGAAACGGAAACAGGCGTCGCGGTCGGCCAGGTCGATTGTCATCATTGCGCCCGCCGTGGGTCCGAACTGTTTGACTGAAAGCGCGTGGAAAGGATTGTCTTCCAGTCCCGTATAGTTTACGCGCTTGATTTCGGGGAGTTCGCGCAGGGCCTTGGCTACGGTCAGGGCCGAGTCGGCCTGACGCTTATAGCGCACGCCGAGGGTTTCAAGGCCGAGGCTTTGCATATAGGCAACGTGGGGCGTCATATAGGCTCCAAGGTTAAACATCATTTCGAAGCGCACGCGCTCGCCAAAGCCGGGGCAGGTTCCGTAGTCTATAATTGCGCCGCCAACGGAGGTTGCGCCGCCGCTGAGGTATTTGGTCGTGCTGACTACCTCGATGTCTACGCCAAGGCTCTTGGCGCTGAACTCCGTGAAGGGGATAGCCGTGGTGTCGGCTATCAGGGGAATGTCGGCGCTATGGGCAATGCGGGCGAGTTCGCTCAGGTCGGCAACCTCAAGTTGAGGATTGGTGATAATCTCCAGATAGATGCAGCAGGTGTTGGCGTCGACGGCCTTCTCGACAGCGTCGAGGTCGGTAAGGTCAACCAAACGGGACTCTACGCCGAAGCGCTTGAGAGTGGAGTTGATGAGGGCGAACGTATTGCCGAACACGTGGCGCGACGTCACGATGTTTTTTCCGGCGGCGGCCACGGCCATCAGGGTCGTTGCGATTGCGGCCATACCTGAGTTGAGCGCAAAGACGTTTTCAGCGCCGGTAAGGGCCTTGATTTGGTCTTCGAAATGGTAGACCGTAGGGTTGGTCACGCGCGAATAGTCGGGCATTCCGCTTCGACCCGAGAACGACTCGATCATCTCCTCGGCGTTGGCAAACTCGAATGCGGCAGTATGATAGACCGGCATTGCGATTGCGCCGTAAGCATCGGGCAGGCGAAACGGAGTATGTATTGCTTTGGTTTGGCTGTTCATATATGAAAGAAATGTGATAGGTTTCGGTTTAAGAGCGAGTCAATCGTCAACCTCGCCGGAGTCTTCAGCCGGGGCTTGCGGCAGCGTCTTATGCAGCCAGATGAAGCCGATTATACCGCTGAGAATCGAGCCGACAACGATGCCCAACTTGGCGTGGTTGAGCAGGTCGGCCTGCGCGGGTGAACCGAACGAGAGAGTCGCGATAAAGAGGCTGACCGTGAAGCCGATGCCGCCGAGCATCGAGACTGAGGCCAACTGATGCCAGTTGGAGTGGGCGGGCATAGGCGCAAGTTTGAGTTTGATTGTAAGCCACGAGAAGGAGAAAATTCCGAGGAATTTGCCCAGAACGAGGCCGCAGATAATAGCAAGCGAAACGCCGTCGAAAATCGACATCGGGTCGAGTCCCAGCAGGTAGATTCCGGCGTTGGCGAAGGCAAAAAGCGGAACGATGAAGAAGTTTACAAACGGGTGGAGGCTGTCTTCAAGTTGCTGCAAGGGGGAGATAACCTTGTCGCTCGACGATTCAACCTCCTTGAGCCAGTTCATCTGGTCGTTGTTGAGGATAGTATGCGAATTGAGCGTCGCGTCATCTTCGGCATGGAAATGGCCAATTGCATCGCGGATTTTCTGGATATATTTCATCGGCGCGTAGACCGGCTTGGCGGGCACGCAGAAGGCCACGAGCACTCCCGCAATTGTCGGGTGGATTCCCGAATTGAGGAAGAGGAACCAAACGACAATGCCGAGGCTGATATAGAAGGCTTTGCTCTGAATCAGACAGCGTCCGCCAAGATAGAGCAGGGCGAGCACACCGGCAGCCCAGGCGAGGAGTTCAAACTCGATTCCGCCGCTATAGAAGAGGGCAATCACGATGATGCCGCCGATATCGTCAACCACGGCCAGAGTGGTCAGGAATACTTTCAGCGAAACCGGAACGCGCTTGCCAAGCATCGCGAGGACGCCGAGCGAGAAGGCTATATCCGTAGCCATCGGGATGGCTGCGCCGCCGCTATAGTCCGACCCTTTAGCAAGGGAGAAGAAGATTACTACCGGGATTAGCATACCGCCGATTGCGCCTACAATCGGGAGCAGCGCCTGGCGAAACGACGAGAGTTCGCCGACAAGCACTTCGCGCTTGATTTCCAGGCCGATACTGAAGAAGAATATGGCCATCAGCGCGTCGTTGATAAACTCGATGAGGGTCATCGGCTCGCCGTGATGGCTGAAAAGGTTAAATCCGCCAACCTGAAGGCGCACCTGCTGTTCCCAGAACGCAGTGTAATGGCCTGTCAGGGCGGGAATATTGGCAACTATCAGGGCCAGGACGGTTGCAAGAATCAGGAAATTGCCCCCCGTTGCGTGGCGGCCTATGGCCTGACGGGCGGCATAAAACACTCGGTGAGGCATATTGTTGATTTCCGGGCCGGGCTTCCTGTTAGCGTTATTGTTCTCCATTTTCTCCATATATTATTTTTCTCCATATATTATTTATGGTGTAATAAACTTAAATTTGGTTATAACTTCTAAACCATTTTAACAGTTAAAAAGTTTAGTCAAGTTTGAGAACTGCAAGGAATGCTTTTTGCGGAACCTCAACCGAGCCGATCTGCTTCATGCGCTTCTTGCCCTTTTTCTGCTTTTCAAGGAGTTTGCGCTTACGGCTGATGTCGCCGCCATAACACTTGGCGGTCACATCCTTACGCACGGCCTTAATAGTTTCGCGCGCAATGATTTTAGCGCCGATTGCCGCCTGAATGGCAATGTCAAACTGCTGGCGCGGAATGAGTTCCTTGAGTTTTTCGCACATGCGGCGTCCGAAACTTACGGAGTTGTCAACGTGGGTAAGGGTCGAAAGCGCGTCGACGCTCTCGCCGTTGAGCAGTATGTCGAGCTTAACGAGTTTGCTCTCGCGGAAGTCGTGGATATGATAGTCAAACGAGGCGTAACCCTTCGAAATGGATTTGAGTTTATCGTAGAAGTCAATAACGATTTCGCCCAAAGGCATATCGAAAATCATCTCCATGCGGTTGCCTGAAATGTATTCTTGCTTCACGAGTTCGCCGCGCTTGCCCAGACAGAGCGTCATAATCGGCCCGATATAGTCTGCCGCCGTGATTATCGAAGCGCGGATATACGGCTCCTCGATGCGGTCAATCAGCGTCGGGTCGGGAAGCCCCGAGGGGTTGTGTACCTCGGTCATGTTTCCTTTCTTGTCATAGACGCGATAACTAACGTTGGGAACCGTCGTGATTACGTCCATATCAAATTCGCGGCCCAGACGCTCCTGAATAATCTCCATATGGAGCAACCCGAGGAAGCCGCAGCGGAAGCCGAAGCCGAGCGCGACGGAACTTTCAGGCTGGAAGGTCAGCGAGGCGTCGTTGAGTTGGAGTTTTTCGAGCGATGCGCGGAGGTTTTCGAAATCTTCGGTCTCGATAGGGTAGACGCCCGCAAACACCATAGGCTTCACTTCCTCAAATCCTTCGATAGCCTTTTCGCAGGGGCGGTTGACGTGAGTAATCGTGTCGCCCACCTTCACTTCCTTGCTCGTCTTGATTCCGGAGATGATGTAGCCTACGTTGCCGGCCGAGATTTCCTTGCGCGGCTCCATATCGAGGCGGAGAATACCGATTTCGTCGGCGTGATATTCCTTGCCGGTGCTGACAAACTTCACGAAGTCGCCTGACCGCAGGGTTCCGTTGACCACTTTATAATAGGCAATGATTCCGCGGAAGGGGTTGAACACCGAGTCGAAAATCAGGGCCTGAAGCGGCGCCTCAGGGTCGCCAACCGGCGCGGGAATGCGCTCGATGATTGCGCGGAGAATCTCCTCGACGCCCTGGCCGGTCTTGCCCGAGGCGCGCAAAATCTCCTCGCGCTTGCAGCCGAGCAGGTCTATAATCTGGTCTTCAACCTCGTCGGGCTTGGCCGAGTCGAGGTCTACCTTATTAAGTACGGGGATGATTTCAAGGTCGTTCTCCAACGCCATATATAGATTGGAGATAGTCTGTGCCTGGATTCCCTGCGAGGCGTCGACAATCAGCAGGGCGCCCTCGCAGGCGGCGATTGAGCGGCTCACTTCGTAGGAGAAGTCAACGTGTCCGGGAGTGTCAATCAGGTTCAGCACATATTTGGTTCCGTCGAGTTCATAGTCCATCTGGATTGCGTGGCTCTTGATGGTGATTCCTCGTTCGCGTTCAAGGTCCATATCGTCGAGCACCTGCGCCTCCATATCCTTTTGGCTTACGGTATGGGTAAATTCGAGCAGGCGGTCGGCGAGAGTGCTTTTGCCATGGTCAATATGAGCGATAATGCAGAAATTGCGGATATTCTTCATCATATTCTAAAATTTTTGCAAAGTTAAGAATTTTTTTGCAAAAAGCGAAAAGATTAAACCTTTGGCACGCTTTTTGCGTTTATTTAACAGAAAAGAAAAAAACTTTATTTATCAAACACTATGAACTTTAATAACTTCACAATTAAATCGCAGGAAGCGATTCAGAAGGCGGTTGAAATTACCCGCGGAGCCGGCCAGCAGAGCATCGAACCGGTTCATATTCTGAAAGGTGTGGTTGAAGAGGGCGACTCGCTGATTAAGTTTATTTTTCAGAAAGTCGGCGCCAATCTTGACCTTACCCTCCGCAATATCGACGCCGCGATTGCAGCGCTTCCTAAGGTGAGCGGCTCCGAGCCTTATCTGAGCCGCGAGAGCAACGACGTGCTTCAGCGCGCCCTCGACATTGCCAAAAAGCAGGGCGACGAATACGTGACGCTCGAAGCCATACTGATGGCACTCTTTGTCGTCAATTCATCCGCATCACAGTTGCTTAAGGATTCCGGCCTGACCGAAAAGGAACTCCAGGCTGCCATTGACGAACTCCGCAAGGGCAAGAAGGCTACCGACCAGAGCGCCGAAGAAACCTACAATGCCCTTTCAAAATATGCCATAAACCTCAATGAACGTGCGCGTTCAGGCAAACTCGACCCCGTGATTGGCCGCGACGAGGAGATTCGTCGTGTCTTGCAGATTCTTTCTCGTCGAACCAAGAATAACCCTATGCTTATCGGCGAGCCGGGCACGGGTAAGACCGCCATCGCCGAGGGCCTCGCCCAGCGTATTGTACGCGGCGACGTGCCTGAAAACCTCCGCACCAAGCAGATTTTCTCGCTCGATATGGGTGCCCTCGTGGCCGGCGCAAAGTATAAAGGTGAATTTGAAGAGCGCCTGAAAGCAATTGTCAACGAAGTCACTCAGAGCGACGGCGAAATTATCCTCTTCATCGATGAGATTCATACGCTCGTCGGTGCCGGTAAGGGTGAGGGCGCTATGGATGCTGCAAACATCCTCAAACCGGCCTTGGCCCGTGGCGAACTCCGCTCAATCGGCGCCACCACGCTCGATGAGTATCAGAAATATTTCGAAAAGGATAAAGCCCTCGAACGTCGTTTCCAGAAAGTAATGGTCAACGAGCCTGACGAGATGAGCGCAATTGCTATTCTCCGCGGCCTGAAGGAACGTTATGAGAACCACCATAAGGTGCGTATCCGCGACGAAGCGATTATTGCCGCCGTGCAACTTTCCGAGCGTTATATTACCGACCGTTTCCTTCCCGATAAGGCGATTGACCTCATCGACGAGGCCGCCTCGAAACTCCGCCTCGAAGTGGACTCCGTGCCTCAGGCTTTGGACGATATTGTCCGCCGAATTGCCCAGAAGGAAATCGAACGCGAGGCCATCAAGCGCGAGGGCGACGAGCCCAAGGTGCGCACTATCGAGAAGGAACTCGCCGACCTTCGCGACGAAGAAAAGGAATATCGCTCAAAGTGGCAGGCCGAAAAGGACCTTATCAATAAGATTCAGCAGAACAAGATTGATATTGAGCAACTTAACTTTGAAGCCGAACGCGCCGAGCGCGAGGGCGACTACGGAAAGGTTGCCGAGATTCGCTACTCCCGCATCAAGGAGAAGCAGGACGAGAACGCTACCATTCAGGAGCAACTCAAGATGATGCAGGGCGAACACGCCCTCATTAAGGAGGAAGTCGATGCCGACGATATTGCCGGTGTAGTTTCCCGCTGGACCGGAATCCCCGTGATGAAGATGGTCCAGAGCGAGAAGGAAAAACTCCTCCACCTCGAAGAGGAACTCCACGAGAGGGTAGTGGGCCAAAACGACGCCATCGCCGCTATTGCCGACGCGGTGCGCCGCTCGCGTGCCGGACTGAACGACCCGCGCCGTCCTATCGGTTC
>CAYUGU010000034.1:22468-22871 GCA_964444345.1 uncultured Bacteroides sp. | reverse complement strand
AAATGAACGTTGCAATCGTTGGCGCCTCCGGCGCCGTCGGCCAGGAATTCCTCCGAGTGCTCGACGAACAAAACTTCCCCATAGATGAACTCCGCCTCTTCGGCTCAAAGCGCTCCGCCGGACGCACCTATACCTTCCGCGGACGCGAATATACGGTCAAGGAACTGACCGCCAACCCCGATGACTTCAAGGATATTGACTTCGCCTTCACCTCGGCCGGCGCCGGAGTGAGCCGCGAGTTTGCCCCCGTAATCACGGCCCGCGGCGCCCTGATGATCGACAACTCCTCGGCCTTCCGCATGGACCCGGACGTGCCCCTGGTCGTCCCCGAAGTCAACGGTGAGGACGCCTTCAATACTCCCCGCAACATTATTGCCAATCCTAACTGCACCACTATCCAGAT
>CAYUGU010000034.1:14746-22458 GCA_964444345.1 uncultured Bacteroides sp. | reverse complement strand
CCCTCAAGCCTATCAACGACCTCTCGCCGATTCGCCGCGTCCACGTGGCCTCCTATCAGGCCGCCTCGGGCGCCGGAGCCTCCGCCATGGACGAACTCGTCGAGCAATATAACGCCCTGAGCCGCGGCGAGGAGCCCAAAGTCGAGAAGTTTGCCTTCCAACTCGCCTACAACGTCATCCCCCATATCGACGTGTTCACCGACAATGGCTACACCAAGGAGGAGATGAAGATGTATAACGAGACCAAAAAGATTATGCACGCCCCCGGGCTCGACGTCTCCGCAACCTGCGTCCGTGTGCCCGTCATGCGCGCTCATTCCGAGGCCATTTGGGTCGAAACCGCAAGCCCCGTGAGCGTCGAGGCTGCCCGCGAAGCCTTCAGCAACGCTCAGGGCCTCATCCTGATGGATAATCCTGCCGCCAAGGAGTATCCGATGCCGCTCTTCACTGCCGGCAAGGACCCCGTCTACGTGGGCCGCGTGCGTCAGGACCTCACCAACCCCTGCGGACTGAGTTTCTGGGTGGTAGGCGACCAGATAAAGAAGGGCGCCGCGCTCAATGCCGTGCAGATTGCCCAATTCATCCTGGCCCACCGCAAGTAAGCGCCGTGGAGTCCAAGTCGCGTCTGACCCAGGAGCAATTGCTGCGACAGCGTCTGCTGCCGCAGCAACTGCGCTTTGCGGCAATGCTTGAGCAGACCGACGATGAGATTGCCGACGAAATAAACCTCGAACTATCTGAAAATCCGGCCCTCGCGAAGGTTGAGGAGCCCGAGGGCGAACGCCGCTACTACGCGCCGCGAGCCGCCATCCCCGAGGAGGACCGCACCCAGATTCGCGAGTATGACCAAACGCTGGCCGAGCATCTGGCCGACCAACTCGGCGAACTGACAGACGTCGCGCCCGAGACCCTCCGGGTCGTGGGCTATATGATTGGCGCACTGGACTCTAACGGGTATATGACGCGCACCCTGCCGCAGATTCGCGAGGACATGATTTTCGCCAACGGAGGGGGCGACAAGCCCTCGATGGAGACCGTGCGCGCCGCCGCCGACATTTTGCGCGCGCTCGACCCCGCGGGCGTCGGCGCCCAGGACCTCCGCGACTGCCTTCTGCTGCAGTTGCGCCGGCTGCCCGCCGACCGCCCTTGGCGCGACGAGGCAATCGAGATTGTGCGCCACTGGTTTGACCTCTTCGGCAACCGCAGTCTGCGGCGCCTGGCCGACGAGTCGGGCCTCTCCGACGAGCAGATTCGCGGCGCTAACTCTCTGATAGCCACCCTCAACCCTAAGCCCGGCAGCGAGTTCTCGACCGATCCGGCGCGAGCCCTTGCCGAGAGCGCCGTGACCCCCGATTTCGTCGTCGAGACCGACGGCGAAAACCTTACCGTCAGTATGCCCAACTCCCTCCCCGAACTCCAACTGGAGGAGAGTTTCCGCGTCGACGGCCCCGACGATGCCGCCGGCGAGTTTATCCGCTCCAACCGCGCCAAGGCGCTGACATTCATCGACTTGCTCAAGCGCCGGCGCACCGCCCTGATGAAGATTGCCCGCGCAATAGTCACCCTCCAGGCCCCCTTCTTCCTCAATGGCGACGACGAGACGCTCCTGCGCCCTATGGTCCTGCGCCAGGTGGCCGACCGCAGCGGCGTTGACCTCTCGGCCGTCAGCCGCGCCGTCAGCGGCAAATGGCTCGCCACCGAATGGGGCGTCTACCCCCTCAAAAAGTTCTTCACCCATCGCGGCAACGGCGACGACGACGCCCTCTCGACCCCCGCAATCCTCGCCGCCATGCGCGAGATTATCGACGCCGAGGCCCCCGACGCCCCCCTGAGCGACGCCGCCATAGCCCAAGCCCTCGACCGGCGGGGCCTCAAAGTGGCCCGCCGCACCGTCGCCAAATATCGCGACCGCCTCAACATCCTCCCCGCCCGCCTCCGCAAACACTAAAAAGCCCGGCGAGGCGCCGCCAAGGGAAAGGCGGCGTCCCGCCGCCGTTTTCGCAAGTTTGGGGAGGTTCGTTTGTCCTCAAACGAACCATAGGGTCGCGAAGGAACGGGCCTTGCGGCCCGTTGGTGAGCCGGGAGGCTCACCATCCCGGGGTCAGCGGGTAGGGAGGTGGCGATTTCCAAGCGCCACCACGGGGTCGCAACAACATACCGGGAGGGACAGCGCTCCGCCGCTGTCCCAGTTCGTGGACGTGGCGGCGCTCGGCGATCGCCGCCTCCATGTGAGGAGGGTATGGAGGTGCCGTTCGCCGAACGGCACCATACCCGGGAACGGCCACGCGCCCTCGCGTGGCAGACGCGCAAGCGTCTTCAGGCTTAATTGCTTTATAATCTGTTTATTGGCGCTTTCGCGCCATGCACGCGAGGGCGCGTGCAAATCCCGGAAAACTCGCGTTTTAAGTACTGAAATACCCCCATTGGACGATTGGGGAGGTTCGTTTGTCCCCAAACGAACCATAGGGTCGCGAAGGAACGGGCCTTGCGGCCCGTTGGTGAGCCGGGAGGCTCACCATCCCGGGGTCAGCGGGTAGGGAGGTGGCGATTTCCAAGCGCCACCACGGGGTCGCGAAAACGCACCGGGAGGGACAGCGCTCCGTCGCTGTCCCAGTTCGCGGACGTGGCGGCGCTCGGCGATCGCCGCCTCCATATGAGGAGGCTATGGAGGTGCCGTTCGCCGAACGGCACCATGGGGTCGCCGTTTTCGTTTTTCGCAGTATTGGGGAGGTTCGTTTGTCCCCAAACGAACCTCGGGGTCGCGAAAGGAACGGTCCTTACGGCCCGTGGGTGAGCCGGGAGGCTCACCATCCCGGGGTCAGCGGGTAGGGAGGTGGCGATTTCCAAGCGCCACCACGGGGTCGCGAAAACGCACCGGGAGGGACAGCGCTCCGTCGCTGTCCCAGTTCGCGGACGTGGCGGCGCTCGGCGATCGCCGCCTCCATATGAGGAGGATATGGAGGTGCCGTTCGCCGAACGGCACCACGGGGTCGCGAGGGAACGGGCCTTGCGGCCCGTGGGTGAGCCGGGAGGCTCACCTTCCCGGGGGGCCTACCGGGGTGTATTTTGTATTTTGTATTTTTTTTATTATCTTTGCGGGGTCGACCGACGCGAAGCCCCGACGACGGGTGAGCGGGTGGGCGATATTAACATTACGGAAAAGCGTTACTTTGCGCTTAGTCACTTGACACACCTTGAAATCTCGCAAGTTTCAAATGAGTAAGTCAAGGGCCAAGCAGCGGGTTGCGCCACTTGGATATGTAACGTCATAACCGAAGGCCCCGAGGCGCCGCTTAGCCCCGCGCGAGGCCTTCGCTATGTCGTCATATTATGCGTGGGGCTTCGCCGTTGCCGTCTAACGAATTCGGGCAATGCGAGAGCCTCAAGGTGTGGGACGGCAATGAGTCATAGTCCTACGTTTTTCGTTTAAAAACCAATCCACGGCCAACGAGGGGACCACCGCGGCACCTTACATATCCATTTCCTTTCATGAGTTCCAAAGGTTCTCTAAACACATTTTGTTCATATCTCAAATTTTATTTGCGCAATTTAGGCGCTTATATGAGGTACTATCTTTTCATCGAGATAGCGATCATAATTATTGTACTAACTGTATGTTCCCTATTATTTAATAGTAACGAGATACTTAAAACAAAAGATCTTTTAGGACTTATCACATATATTAAGGTTAACTCTATGGCCGGATTTGCCACGGGATTCAGCAGTATGGCAATATGGGTGATATGGAAATTTTTTTCAGAGCAGCAGATGAAGACTCTTTCCGAATATAACCAAAAGTTTTACACATTAGATTGTCTCCATAATTCTACCAAACGAATACATGTTTTGGAAGAAATGAATTGCTCATCATTAGGCTTCTCAAGAGAAGCCGATGAACGGTTTTATCGTTTTTTCGAAGAGTTAGAGATTGGTATTGAGCGTGGACTCCTGAATCCATATAATGTATACAATTTATTTGCCTACTACGCATTGGCAGGAATTTACAACGGCAGACTGGTGCTTTCTGATCTTGAAAATTGGACTCTCCTAAAGCGATTTCTCTATCGGATGCAACCCCTTTTTGATTACTATAGCAAAAATACAACTACTTATATAACAACCGAAAATATCGATATGTATAAACAAGAAGTTAGAACCGTGATTGGCAAACAAACATGGAGCAGAATTTGCCGTGGATTCGGTAATTTAGTTACATTTGTTATCATTTCACTTGCCGTACTCTGCACATCCGCAGTGGCTAACTCCGCGACCGTAACCGTAACGGTCGACGACATCAAATACACTGTCGACACCACTACCGGTGAAGCCGAGGTCGCTCAAAATAGTACCTATCTCTCCAATGCTGATATAATCATAGCGTCGTCTATCACGTATGAAGGGACCGATTATCCGGTTACTTCAATAGGTAAAGAAGCCTTTTATGACTGTACCCGTATTACGGGTATTATTACTATCCCCAATTCCGTAAAAACAATTTGTAGCATGGCCTTTGAAAAATGCAAGAACTTGTCAGGCATTATCTTTGGTAATTCACTAATTTCTATCGGTAGCAGTGCTTTCTATGGTTGCACGGGACTTACAGGCGAACTATTGCTACCAACTTCCCTTACTTCTATCGGTAGCAGTGCTTTCTATGGTTGCACGGGATTTACAGGCGAACTATTGCTACCAAATTCACTAATTTCTATCGGTAGCAAGGCTTTCTATGGTTGCACGGGCTTTACAGGCGAATTATTGCTACCAACTTTCCTAACTTCTATCGGAGATTATGCGTTCTATAACTGTTCAGGATTTGAGGGAGACCTCTCAATTCCCAATGGAATAGTAGAAATTCCAGGAGCAGTATTCCAAGGTTGTACGGGACTCAATGGAACATTGACCATTCCTGCCTCTGTAAAGAAACTTTCGGGGACTGCATTTCTAAAAGATGATAACATTTATTTTCCGGATGGATTAGACTTCCAACAAATCATCATAGAAGACAGTGAAGATCCTATTGAATTAGGTATTTGTAGAGGGGTTCCTGCTATGACAACACAAGCCGGAAAGGCTGCATTTTATGGTATGCCGTTTGAAAGAGTATATATAGGAAGGAATCTGGAGTATACTGCAACAAAGGATTATGGTTACTCTCCATTTTATGGACATAATGAACTCACCAACATAACGATTGGCAATTCTGTTTCCGGCCTTAGAGGCTACGCTTTTTATAATTGCAGTAATATCGATACCATCACATGTAACGCAATTATTCCACCAAAAATAGATTCCCCGATACCATTTTCTAATTCTAACTACGAGAATGTGGTACTAAGGGTACCCTCGAATAGTGTCCAACTTTATCAGGAGGCAACATACTGGAAAAACTTTCAAAATATTCAAGGCTTTTTACCGGAGGCTACTTCGGTGACTTTGAATAAGACCGCAGCCAACGTTGAGGTTGGTAAGACCGTATCGCTGGTTGCAACCGTTATGCCGGAAGACGCAGACAATACCCTCACTTGGACGACCTCTAACGCCTCGGTGGCTACCGTTAGCGAGGCGGGTGTCGTTACGGGTGTTGCTGCGGGCTCGGCCACGATTACCGCGACGACCACCAACGGCCTTACTGCCACCTGCACCGTGACCGTCTCGCAACCCGCTGAGTCAATTGCGATTGAGGGTGGCGACGTTACGCTCAATGTCGGCGAAACGCATATGCTTTCGGTTAAGTTTACGCCCGAGAATACTACTAATAAGACGTTGACGTTTGAGAGTTCTAACTCGGGGGTTGCCGATGTGCATTCCGACGGTGAGATTGTGGCTGTTGCGGCAGGTTCGGCTACCGTGACCGTCACGACTGCCAACGGCAAGACGGCGACGCTGACGGTGACCGTCCAGCAGCCCGCCGGGTCGATTTCGGTTGACTTGGCCGCGCTCGGCAAGTGGCACGGGCCTGAAACTGAACGTCGGCGAAAGCAAAACCTTGGCCGTCAAGTTCACCCCTGAAAACACCACCGACAAATCCTTGACCTTTGCCACCTCCGACGCCGCCATCGCCACGGTCGACGCCGACGGAACTGTAACGGCAGTTGCCCCCGGCTCGGCAACAATCACCCTGACGGCGGCCAGCGGCGTCAAGACTACCCTCAAGGTGACCGTCTCGCAACCCGCTTCGAGCATCGAACTCGAAGGGGTAGAGGGCGGAATCACCCTCAACGTCGGCGAAACTCAGACCCTTGAAGTCAAATTCACTCCCGCCAACACCACGGACAAGACCGTGACCTTCGAATCGTCGAATCCCGACGTAGTCACCGTCAATGCCGACGGCGAAATCACCGCCGTAGGGCCCGGTACGGCGACCGTGACCATCACGACCTCCAACGGCAAAACCGTAACCGTCGAAGTGACGGTTGAGCAACCTGCGCAGTCAATCGCGGTCGACTTTGCCGCCATGGGCATCAGTGCCGGTGGTTTGAAACTGAATGTAGGCGAAAGCAAGACCTTGGCCGTCAAGTTCACGCCCGAGGACACTACCGACAAATCGCTGACCTTTGCAACGTCGGAAGAGTCAATCGCCACGGTCGACACTGAGGGCAAAGTGACCGCCATTGCTCCCGGCACGGCCACTATCACCCTGACGGCAGCCGACGGCGTGAAAACGACCCTGAAAGTGACCGTCTCGCAACCCGCCGAGTCAATCGAACTCGAAGGCATTGAAGGCGGCGACTTGACCCTGAACGTCGGCGAACATCATACGCTGACCGTAAAATTCAACCCCGAAAATACCACTAATAAGGCACTGACTTTTGAAAGTTCGGACGCCAATATTGCCGATGTGCATTCAGATGGCGAGATTGTTGCTGTTGCGGCGGGTTCGGCTACCGTGACCGTCACGACTGCCAACGGCAAGACGGCGACGCTGACGGTGACCGTTCAGCAGCCCGCCGGTTCGATTGCGGTCGACTTGGCCGCCCTCGGCATCAGTGGCACGGGCCTGAAACTGAACGTCGGAGAAAGCAAAACGCTCGCGGTCAAATTTACCCCCGAAAACACCACAGACAAATCCTTGACCTTTGCCACCTCCGACGCCTCAATCGCCACAGTCGACGCCGACGGCACGGTAACGGCAGTGGCTCCCGGCTCGGCCACGATTACCCTGACCGCAGCAAGCGGCGTAAAGACCACCCTCAAGGTAACCGTATCGCAGCCCGCTTCGAGCATTGAACTCGAAGGCGTTGAAGGCGGAATCACACTCAACGTCGGCGAAACACAGACCCTCGAAGTCAAATTTACCCCCGCCAACACCACGGATAAGACCTTGACTTTCACCACCTCCGACCCCGACGTAGTCACCGTAAACGCTGACGGCGAAATCACCGCCGTAGGCCCCGGCACAGCCACCGTCACCGTCACCACGGCCAACGGCAAGACCGTGACCGTAGAAGTGACGGTAGAGCAACCTGCGCAGTCAATTGCGGTCGACTTCGCCGCCATGGGCATCAGCGCCGGTGGCCTGAAACTGAACGTCGGCGAAAGCAAGACCTTGGCCGTCAAATTCACGCCCGAAGACACCACCGACAAGTCGCTGACCTTTGCCACGTCGGAAGAGTCAATCGCCACGGTTGACGCCTCCGGCAAAGTGACCGCCATTGCCCCCGGCACGGCCACTATCACCCTGACGGCAGCCGACGGCGTGAAAACGACCCTGA
>CAYUGU010000034.1:0-14646 GCA_964444345.1 uncultured Bacteroides sp. | reverse complement strand
GCCCCGGCACAGCCACCGTCACCGTCACCACGGCCAACGGCAAGACCGTGACCGTCGAAGTGACCGTTCGCAAGCCGTTGCCTACTTCGATTGAGATTCAACCCTCTTCGATAACCATTGCTCCGGGCGAGATTCAGCGACTGATTGCCGTCGTGCTCCCCGAGGGGGCCGACGACCATGTGATCTGGTCGGGAATGGATATTCACGTTAACGAAGCGAACGGCGGTTTTATCGAGGGCGTAATTCCCGGCGAAACAATCATTACCGCAACCACCGTCAACGGCTTGACGGCAACGTGTAAAGTGACTGTTTTCCAGGCCGTAGAGGGCCTTGAAATCGACCTTGAGGCTATGGGTATCGGTGCCGACGGGCTGGAGATGCAGGTTGGCGAAACGAAGGCTATTGAGGTTAAGTTCAAGCCGGAGATTGTTAGTGACCGCTCGCTCGCCTTTGAGTCATCGGACGAGGCCGTTGCGACGGTTGACGCAGAGGGCAAAATTACCGCTCTTGCCCCGGGCGTTGCTCTTATCACCATCAATGGCGCCGACGGAGCGAAGACAACCCTGAAAGTGACGGTTACGCAGCCCGCCGAGGGCATTGAAATCGACTTTGAGGCAATGGGCATTGGCGCCGACGGCCTGACCTTGCAGGTCGGCGAAACGAAGGCCCTTGCGGTTAAGTTTTCGCCTGAAAACACTATCGATAAATCGCTTTCGTTCGCCTCAAGCGACGAGGCCGTTGCGACGGTTGACGCAGAGGGCGTTGTGACCGCTATCGCCCCCGGCGTTGCGACCATAACCATTACCGCCGCCAACGGCGTTAAGGCAACCTTGAAAGTGACGGTTACGCAGCCTGCCGAGGGCCTTGAAATTGACTTTGAGGCGATGGGCATTGGCGCCGACGGGTTGACCCTGCAGGTCGGCGAAACGAAGGCCATTGCGGTCAAGTTCTCGCCCGAAAACACCACTGCCTCATCGCTTTCGTTCGCCTCAAGCGATGAGGCAATTGCGACGGTTGACGCAGAGGGCGTTGTGACCGCTATCGTCCCCGGCGTTGCGACCATAACCATTACCGCAGCAAACGGCGTTCAGGCAACCTTGAAAGTGACAGTCGAGCAACCCGCCCAAGCCGTCGAAATTGACTTTGAGGCGATGGGGATTGGCGCCGACGGCCTGACCTTGAAGGTCGGCGAAACGAAGGCCCTTGCGGTCAAGTTCTCGCCTGAAAATACTACCGATAAATCGCTGACTTTTGAGTCTTCCGACGAGTTGATAGCGACGGTTGACGCAAACGGCACCGTGACCGCCATGGCCCCGGGCAACGCGATAATCACCATCACGGCGGCAAGCGGCGTTTCGGCCTCGATTGCCGTAATCGTCACGCAACCGGCAAGTTATCAGCCGGTTGAAGTGGCCCGCAGCGAAGAGGAAGTGATACTTCTCGAAGGCACCACCACGCGCCTTTGGGTCGACGCCACGGGCGGCAATCCCGACGGCTTTGCCTACGAATGGAGCCTCGACGGCGCAGTTGTCGGCACCGCGAGCGACCTGCAAGTGACGGGCCGCTGCAGCGCCGGAGCCGTCGACGAATCGACCTATGCGGTCAGAGTGACCAACACCGCCGGCGGCGAAACGATTTTTGACCGTACATATCTCTTCACCGTCGTGACCTACCCGACGCCCGCCTCAGAAATCGACGCCGAAGTTTCCGTTACCCGCATTCGCGAAGGCAACATCCTGAAAATCAAGGCAGGAGAGCCTGAGGGCGGCTATGACAACTGGGCCTACTCCTGGAGCCTCAACGGCGGCGAAATCTCGGCTGACAGCGAGTTTGAGACCACCGCGACCATGAGCACCACCGGCATCGAGCAGGCTACCGAAGAGTTCACCTACGAACTGACCGCCACCAACTACGGGCCTGACGGCTCCGAATGGGGCCGCAGCCACGGCGAAACCGCTACAGTGAAGGTTTACCGCCGTCCGCAAACCCCGGCAGAACTGCTCCGCAAGGGCGACGGCACGAGCCATACGCTCATAGTCATGGCCGGGCTGAGCAACAGCGAGATAGAGCGCCTGGGCTACGGGTTTGTCTACGGCTACACCGACGCTTACGGCGTTGACCACCAGTTGGCCTCGACGCCGCTGCGCTACTGCCAGATAGACTACGCGATTTTCAATGACCCGACCGCCCGCAAATGGGCCTACGCGCAATGGACCTACGCTGACGGCAGCCTCATCACCAGTGGCAAGCGCTATCTCGACGGCACGACCGACGAGGAGTTTGACGCCTCGATTTTCGGCAACGCCACGGAGCCCGCAGGGGCCGACGGCAAGGAGCCGACCTTCATTATCCGCCGCTCGGCCGGCTCGGTGCTTGTCAGCGCCCACGCGCCCTCGACCACCCGCATCGAGATTTTTGACCTCAACGGCTCGAAGGTTCTCAGCCGCCGGATTGAGGGCGGAATCAGCGGCAACTGTCGCATTGACGCCACCGACATAGTCCCCGGCCTCTACATTATGAACGTCGAGAACGAGACGGACCGGGAAATCAAAAAAATCGTTATCAAAGACTTCTAAATTATGCTTAAACAGATAATCCTCACGGCGGCCCTCGCAATGACGGCCGCCGGGGCTTCGGCCCAACAGGCTGACCCGAACTTCGCGGTCAAGGCCTATGGCGACTTCAACCTCACGCGGGCCTACTCGGCCAAGTCGAGCCACGATTGCGTCAAAACCTCGGCGATGAGCACCTGCGACTTCGGCGTAGACTTCGGCTGGACCTTCTTCCGCTTCGAGACGTGGCGCCTCAGCGCTAACATAGGCCTGAGCGTCACCCCCGGGCGCCAACGCTTCGCGCTCAAGGGCGCCGAGTTCAGTTATGAAGCCGGACCGGAGGCCGACATCGACAGCCGCCCCTATACGCGCTATGTCACGACGTCGGCCATCACTCAGGAACTCAAGACGCTCCATGTCGGCGTGCCCCTCTATATTGACGCCGAGGTGAGCGTTCACCGCATTGTCAGCCTCTACGGCCAACTCGGCTACCGCTCGCTCTTCAACGCGAGCACCACGTCGGGCAGCGTGCGCGGCACAGTGACCTCCGCGGGCCTTTATCCGCAATATGCCGACCTGCTTATCGACGCGCCGATTATGAACGAGTTCGGCCGGACCGACCTCACCCCCGAGATGTCGGCCCGGGTCAAGGGTAAAACCTATGTGCCTGAACTGATGGCCGGCCTCGGCGTCAGGGTCAACGTCTGGCAGCCGCTATGGGTTGAGTTGGGCTTCAACTATCGCTACAGCGGCAACCTCTATGACTGCAAAGGCCTCAAATGCCCCTCAGGCGCGACAGCCGAGCAACTGAGCCCGGTGACCTACACCATTGCCGACGGGCTGCGCGCCAAGTCGCCGACGGCCTATCTCGCCTCCAACCGCATCAACACGCTCCAACTCTCCCTGGCCCTCATCTACAGGTTCTGACGCCGAGTTAGCGGAGTTTCTGCTCAAGAAAGGATTCCACCCGGGCGCGTGCGTCGGCCGGGAAGGCGTCTAACGAGTTGACACAGAAAAACTTGGCCGTCGGGCGGTCGATGATTTTCGGGTGGCGCGGCTCAACGTAGACCAGCAGGGGGCGGTGGCTCTTCATGCGCCGGGCGCAGAGGAGGTATTGGAGTTCCTGGGGGTTAAACTGGTCGTAATGGCGGAAGCGGTGGCTGATGTTCTGGCGCAGTTGCTCCTCATGGTCGGCGAAATATCGGGCCAGGACGTCGCGGCGAATGGCGTGGGGGACGTGCTGGATGCGATAAAAGCGGTTGCGGCCAAGCAGGAGCGCGGCCTTCATCATCGAGTCGCGGAACTTGACCTTCGGGTTGGCGGGGCGGCGCACCAGTTCGATTACGCGGCCAAGGCGCCCGTGGAGAACCGAGCGGGGATAGCCGTAGACAATCGGGTGGCCGTCGGGGTCGAAAAAGTCGTCGGGCGAGGTCGGGCCGATGAGGATAAAGTCGTCGTTGAAGTAGAGAAATTGGTCGCTGAGGCCCGGAATCCGCCAGAGCATAGTTTCGATGGAGAGGCTGTTGAAGGTGGGCAGGAACTCCTCGTAGCCGCGAAAAATCACCTGATGGTCGACGATTTCCACGGGGATTTTCCCCTCGGGGAGGTCGGGGCGCTGGCCGTCGGTCACAATAAATATTTTGCGGACCCAGGGGGCGTAGAGTTCGATTGAGCGGACACACCAGCGGAGTTCGCCGCAGTCGGCAAACCGGGTGGCGCCGGCAATATCGTCGAGCGCCTCCAGGGGGGTCCCGTCGGTGAAGTGGCGGCGCTTGGCGGCGATTCGAGGGTCGGCGCCGTCGACCCAGGTGATTACGGCGTCGATCATTTTTCGAACTCTGATTTTTCCGGCAGGATATGGTTGAAAGCGCGGGCTATGCGCTCCATGACCGCCTCATAGTTGCGGATATGGGCGTTATCGTTCAGGCATACAAGCGAATAGCGCTGGTTGCGTATGGCCTCGATTGCCTGCTCGGACTTGATAAGCAGCGGGAACATCTTGGTGTCGACATAGGTATTATACGGCTCGAAATTGCCCTCACATATCTGCCAGGTGCGGAAAAGTTCGGGGGTATAGTCGGTCAGGGCGCGGAAGCGGTTGGCCGACGTGCGGGTCAGTTCGTCGCCTTCGGCGGCCCATACGCTCTCGAAGGTGGAGCGCAGGAAGGGCTGGGCGTTGTGGGGGGTGCGGAGGGTGATGAACTTGTCGTAGGGCTGCATCAGACGGTTCATTCGCGCCTTGGAGCCGTAGAGCGGGCTGAACCACTTATCGTGGTCGCGGCGGAGAACTTCGTGCTTGTCGAAGTTGCGGTTAATCAGGCGGATGTTGTTCTTGAGGGTGACGTAATACATCGACCAGGCCGGGTTATATTGGAAGACAGCGATATCGCAGGGGAGGCCGTTGCGGAAAAATCGCTCCGGGGCGATGCGGTTGATGATATAGAAATCGTCGTTGAAGTAGACGAAGCGGTCGGCCAGGCCCGGAATCAGGTGCATATAGCGCTCGATAACCACGGAGTTGTAGGTCGGTAGAAACTCGGCGGGGATAAAGTCTTTATGGTCAACGAGATGAAGTTTGGGGTTAGATTCGTCGAGCCATTCGGGTTTCTGGCCGCACGTGACGAAATGGATTTTGCGGACCCAGGGGGCGAATTTGGCCACTCCCCGAAACCAGTATTTCAGGAAGCCGTAGTCGCGGAAGCGGGCATCGGAAACGCCGTTTGCCTCGTTGTCCGGACGGTTCGAATATTTTGCAAATTCCTTTTGCCACTCAGGGTCGTTCATATCAACCCAGGTAACGACGAAATCTATTTCCATATCTTGTTGTTCCATAAATTCTTAACTACTTAATTGGCGTCCACGCCGAGGCCGAAGAGGGCAAAGTCGAACCATGTGGGGTCGTCGGGCCTGAGCGAGCGCAAGGCTTCGGTGATTTCTACGGCGGTCTTGCGGTCGTTGGCGCGGCGCGAGGTCAGGCCGAGGGCGCGCGAAGTGTTGCCGACGTGAACGTCCAGCGGGATAAAGAGTTGCGAGGGTTTGAGCGAGTCCCAGAGGCCGAGGTCAACCACCCCGTCGTCCTTGCGCACGAGCCAGCGCAGGGCCATATTGAGCCGCTTCAGGGCCGAGGAGTCGAGCGCCAGGGGGAGGCAACGCGAGTCTGAGCGGCCCCCGTTGGCTTCGGCCATTTGGCGGTTGAGAGCCGCCGCCAGCGCCCACGCCGGAAACTCGCTTGCAGGCGCCCCCGAGGCCGCGCAAAAGGCGTCGACGGAGCCGTAATTGTTCAAAACCGACTGCAGGCCGCGGCAAAAGTGCTTCAGGTTGCGCCCGAAAAACGTACGGTGGATGTTTTCCTCATCGCCAACCGACTCAAACGCGCCTTCGCGCACCCAGCGCGCCGGCTCCCCCTCCATGCGGTCAAGCAGCCGCTCGATGTCGCGACAGATCATCTTGCGGTTGCCCCAGGCCAGATGGGAGCCGAGCAGCGAGACGACTTCGGCGTCAGCCTTCCCGCCGAAACGGCGCGGAAACTGAACCGGGTCGGCATCGACAAACCCCGGGCAATGGATTCGCGCGGCTTCGCGCTCAAGCCGTTCGGCAACTGCGGGCTCAATCATCCTCGTCAATCAGCGCCAGGTTAAACCGGACCATCGCCAGGGCGGTTTCGGCCCCTTCAATGCCTTTATGTCCGCAGGCGCCGCCGCAGCGGTCAAGGGCCTGCTGCTCGTCGAGCACCGTCAGGACGCTGAAAATCACCGGGATAGGGCCGTCAGTATTGAGCGACGTGATTCCCTGAGTGACGCTTTGGCAGACGTAGTCAAAATGGGGCGTATCCCCCTTGATTACGCAGCCGCAGACAATTATGGCGTCGAAGCGCCCAAGGTCTGAAAGCCTTTGGGCCGCAAACGTCAGTTCCACGGCGCCCGGCACCGTAAAGTGCTCAACCGAAGCGCCATGGGCCCGCAAGGTCTCGATAGCCCCCTCGGCCAGGCGCCCCGTGATATGAGAGTTCCAATCGGTGCTGACAACCGCCACCGCGATATCCGAGCAGTCGCCCGCATCCTGAGATTTATAACCTTTCTGCATAAATAAATCAAATAAACAAAAGCAAAGTTAAGCAATTTTTGCGAAACTATCCTAATCAACCTTTCATAATTTCGGGGTTGAGCAAAAAATCGAGCAGCCCGACGAAGAGAATACCCTCGTCGTTATAATAAGGAGTCAGATTGTCATTGACAATCACTACGCGTTTAAACGAATCCTTTATGCGTCGCAAGGAGTTTGTCTCCTGGCTCATTTTGGACGCGTCAGGAATCTGATAGGCCGACTGAATGTAATACCTTTGGTCTGAACTGTTGGCCACGAAATCGACCTCAAACTGTTTGCGCTCCGAGGCCCCGTCGATGCTTTTCGTCATCAGGTTGACAATGCCTACGTCGACCGTGAAGCCCTGATAGAGCAACTCATTGAAAATTATATTCTCCATAAGATGAGAGGGCTCCAACTGCCTGAAATTCAATACGGCATTACGGATTCCGCAATCCGTGAAATAATATTTCGCCAGATTGTTGATATACTTTTTCCCTTTTATGTCATAGCGCATAGCCTTCTCTATCAGGAATGCATCGCCGAGATAGTCAATATAGTTCGCAATAGTCTTATGAGATATAACCGTGTGTTTCAGCGACTTGAAAGAATTGGACAGTTTCGTCGGATTGCAAGGGGCGCCAATCGACGATGCAAGAATCTGAAACAACTCGCCCAGTTCCGGTTTATTCTTAATCTTATGTCGCTCGATAACATCCGAGATATAAACCGTATCGGCCAGGTTTGCAAGATAACTTCGCTTGCTTTGCTCCTCCGGCAACAATAAAATCTGAGGCAGGCCGCCATAGGTATAATAATCGCGCCAAGCCGCCTCGCGGCTTCCTCCGAAAGCCGAATAAAACTCGCTGAAAGAAAGCGGATACATATGGATATCCATGCCGCGGCCGCGAAACTCCGTAACCACATCCTTAGAGAGAAAGCGCGAATTGCTTCCGGTCACGTAAGTGTCGAGGTTGCGGATATGGAGCAGGCTGTTAAGAACGTCAACGAAGTCATTGACCATCTGAACCTCGTCCAGAAGCAGGAAGTAAGGTTCCGAGTCAACAATTTTAGCGCGAACAAACTCCAGAAGCCGGTCCGGATTGCGATACTCGAGGTTCAGGCGGTCATCGAGCGAAAGTTCGATGATATGGTCGTTTCTAACCCCCTCGTTATTCAGGTGATTATGAAACAATTCAAAGAGCAGAAACGACTTGCCGCAACGGCGTATCCCCGTAATGATTTTAATCATACGGTTACCTTTTGCTGCAATCAGTTGCTTGAGATATTTAGGACGAGGAATAATCATCATTATACCGGAATAGATTTACGCGACAAAGATACAAAAAAAATCGGTTTCTACGACCAAAAAATGTAGAAATATACACTTTCTGGTCGCAAAAACCGCCTAAATACTCAATGTTACGACCAAAAAATGTATAAATATACACTTTTTGGTCGCAACCCCGTGGGGTTTAGCGGTGGCGCTTCCAGCGGTTGTGGGACCAGAGCCAGAGGCGGGGGTCGCGGCGGATGGAGGCTTCGAGCATCCGGAGGTAGGCGCGGGTGTAGGGGAAGTCTTCGCCGTCGTCGAGGGGGGTTAAGGTTTTGAAGGTTAGGCGATAGTGGCCGCGGCGGAGTTTTTCAACGTCGAGATAGAAGTAGGCGGCGCCGACGTGGTCGCCGATGGTTTCGCCGCCGGTCACGTAGGGGGTGTCCTGGCCGAGGAAGGTGGTCCAGTGGTGGAGGGCTTTGGTGAAGGGGCGTTGGTCGGCGATGAATCCGCACATGAATCTTTGGCCGTTGCGTTCCATTTCGAGGAGGCGGCGGACGGTGCGGTCCATAGGGATGCTTTCGGAGCCGAAGCGGCTGCGTATCTTGAGCATGACGCGGTCCATGGTCTTGTTTTTGAGGGGGTGGTAGATCTGGCAGGCGATGACGCTCTCGGAGATATGGCCGGTGACGGCGGGGACCCACTCCCAGTTGCCGTAGTGGCCGAGCATGACCACGGCCGATTGGCCGCGCCGGGCGGCTTGGTCGATGAGTTCGGCGCCGCAGACTTCGATTCGGCGGGCGGCCTGGCGGTCGCTGAAGTGGAGGAGTTTGACGGCTTCGATAAACGTGTCACACAGATGGCGGTAGAATCCGCGTTCAATGCGGGCAATTTCCTTGGGGGGCAGGTCGGGGAATACGCGCTTGAGGTTTGCGCGGACGAGTTTGCGGCGGTAGCGCACCAGATAGTAGATGACTACGAAGCAGATGTCGCTCAGCCCGTAGAGCATCCAAAGCGGGAGCCAAGTCAGGGCCGTGAGCGCCCAGATTGTTATCTTATAGCCAAAGGACTCTTTTGTTTCCATAAATGGTTAGTAATTAAATATATGGAGCGGGAGCCTCCCGGCTCCCGACGGGCCGAAGGACCGTTTGGGGGAGGCGAAACCGGCGTCGCCCGTGGTCCGTTTGGGGACAAACGGACCTCCCCAATTATTGGCAATCCCATTGGTGCGCCGACGGAGCGGCGCACTTCCCGGTGATTTTATTTCGTTGTGGGTTGCCATTCGTCGTTAGTTGGCGGAGAGGCGGAGGGTGTAGGGTACGGGGGCGTCGGGGATGCAGTAGACGGGCATCGTGCCGACGTCTTGGCCGCAGGAGGCGTTGCCGATTCCGCGCATAGCGCCGTCGAGGTGCACAACGGTGTAGGGCCGCGGGGTGAGTTCCCACATATGTTTGGCGTCCATCAGGTCAGCGTCGGTCCAGGGGAGGGCGCTGAAGTTGACGGTGCCTTCGGTTTCAATCAGCAGGGAGCGTCCGGAGGCGGGGTCGGTGAAGCGCACGTAGCGCAGGCCTTCGCGGTTTCCGGTCGACTGGGGCTTGACGTAGCGTTCGCCGGAGGTGCTGACTGTGGTGGAGTAGACTCCCGGGAGTTGGCCGTCGAGGCGGTCGTTGGAGTTGCTCAGGGGGCCATGGGCGAAGTAGTCCATTCGGGTCAGGGTGGAGTCGATTCCGAGGCTGATGCCTGCGCGGCGCAGGTTGCCGCTATGGGGCGTGATGGTGACGGTCATGTCGACGACGCCTTGCGGATAGACCGTGTAGACAATCTTTTCGTCGGCGAGTTTGCCGGAGCGCTCCGAGGTGAAGACGTTGCCCTTGGTCGAGGTGCGGGCGTCGGCCTCCATTTCGGGGTCGGTGTTGCGGAATCGGTCGTTTTCAATCCAACGGTGGTTGTCGAACTTCGGACCTTGGCCCGGGGCGATTACGTCGAGGCCGTTGAGTTTGAGTTCGAGGAGTTGGCCGGTCTTGGTTGAGAAGGCTGCCTTCATTTTCGGGCTTTGGAAGATGCGGACGCCGTTGATTTCCTCGCTGACCATATTGTCGCCCGACTTGAGGGCGGCCAGGGCGGGACGCTCCCGGAGTTGATACCAGGCGGAGGCTTCAACCCATCCGGCAGGCTGATGAGCGAGGGCGTCGCGGCGCACGACGTAGAAGCGGATGAGGGCTTCCTTGTCGTCCTTGAGTTTGGGCAGTTTGACCGTGAGGGCAACGCTTTGACCGGGCTCGACGGAGGGGAGCGCGACGGTCTTGGTCTTGGTCACTTGGTCGCCGACCATGAGTTCCCAGCGGAGGTCAAATTCGTTGAGGTTGGTGAAGTCGTAGGCGTTGCGCAGGTGGAGGGTCAGCGTAGAGCCGTTGCGCTCCAGGGAGTCGAATTTAACCCACTGGTGGGCGGCCTTGACTTCGGCGAGTTTGGCGGTTTCGTGGCGTTCGGGGTCGATGATGCCGTTTGAGCAGAAGTTTTCCTGGTGGGGGCCGGGATAGTCATAGCCCGTGGTTATTTCAAAGACGCCGTTTTTCATCTTTGCGGGGTCGTAGATGGCCTGGTCGACCCAGTCCCATATGCAGCCGCCAATGGTTGAGTTGGAGGCTTCGATTACGTCCCAGTATTCCTTGAGGTTGCCGATGGCGTTGCCCATGGCGTGGGCATACTCGCAGAGGAACATCGGCTTGTCGAGGCCCGAGGTGCGCTGGTGCATCCAGGCCTGGCCAGGATACATCTTCGAGTAGAAGTCAGAGTAGAGGTTGCCGCCATAGTCCTTGTTGAGGCGGGTGCCTTCATAGTGTACGGGGCGCGAGTCGAGCGCCTTGGCGGCGTTATAGCAGGCCTCGAAGTTCGAGCCGTTGCCCGCTTCGTTTCCGAGGCTCCACATGATTACCGACGGATGGTTGCGGTCGCGCAGAACCATGCGGTCAATACGGTCCACGAAGGCGGGAATCCAGTCGGGATTGGCGCTGATGCTCTGGTTGGCATGGTCTTCGAGGTCGGCTTCGTCGCAGACGTAGAGGCCATAGTAGTCGGCCATGGCCATGAGTTTGCGGTCGTTGGGATAGTGGCTGGTGCGCAGCGTGTTGATGTTGTTTTGCTTCATGAGGGTCACGTCGCGGAGCATCTCGTCGACCGTGACGGCGCGGCCGTTTATGGGCGACGTATCGTGGCGGTTGGTACCCTTGAGGAATACTCGCTTGCCGTTGACGTAGAGGAGCGAACCGCGAATTTCGACCGTACGGATGCCGACGGGGATGCTGAGGGCCATTTCGTCGCTGTCGCCGTTGCGCTGAATAATGTCGAGGCGATAGAGGTTGGGCTTTTCGGCGCTCCAGAGCAGCGGGTTTTCAACGGCGATATGCGGGTTGGCCGTTTCGCTGAGCAGGGCGCCGTCGGGCGAGTAGAGTTTGTAGGTCACTTGCGCGTCGGCGCCGTCGGTCATCAGGGTCTTGACGTTCACCGTGGCCGAGGCGAAGTCGGGGGCAACGTCCGTAGTCACGTAGACATCTTCAATGCCCTTGACCGGGAGGCTCAAGAGGTTGACGTCGCGGAAGATACCGCTCATGCGGAACATATCCTGACACTCCAGATAGGAGCCGTCGCTCCAGCGGAACACTTCAACCGCAAGGAGGTTTTTGCCCGGCTTAACGTAGGGGGTCACGTCAAATTCGGCCATATTGTTCGAACCTTGGCTGTAGCCGACGTATTGGCCGTTAATCCAGACGTTTGCAGCCGAGTAGATGCCGTTGAATTGCAGGATTGTGCGCTCCTTTTCCCACCCTTCGGGTAGGTTGAAGTCGTGGAGATAGGAGCCTACGGGGTTGATTCCGTAGTTCTTGCCGCCGTCGTTATAGCCCGGGCGAGCCTTGATGAAGGGAGGGGTGTTAGAGTGGGGATACTCAACGTTGCAATAGAGGGGTTTATCGTAGCCTTGCATCTCCCAGTTGGAGGGCACGGGGATAGTGGCCCAGCCCGAGGCGTTGAAGCCCGGTTGGTAGAAGTCGGTGGGGCGCTCGGAAGGTTGCGAAACGAGGTTGAACTTCCAGCGGCCGTTGAGGCTCATGATTCGCGACGACTTGGGCGTGAGCCAGGGAGTGCGCAGCATGTCGCCGTCGGCAAGCATCTCAGTCTCAGTGCGATAGGGATAGAAGGTCGCGCGGCCGGGGAGTTTGTTGATTGCAAAAATCTGCTCGTCTTCCCAAACGGGGCTTTGGAGTTTCGGCTTCTCGACCTGCTCGACGGTAAACCAGGCCGAGCGGTCGTTGGCGTCAAACGGAGCGGCCACAAACCGGCCCTTCTCGTCCAGATGATACATATTGCCCTTATTGGCAGAGGTGACAATCACCGCCTTGCCGTCGTTGGCGCGCGTAAAGCGGAATTTCGCGTTGTTCCATACGCCGTCCTGAGCAGGCCATTGCAGCAGATAGTCAATTGCGGGATTATTGCCGCCGTCGTCCCAGTTCTGCGTATAAAAAGCGTTGCTGACGGCGCGGTCGTTGAGGTCAATCATCTTGACCTGCCAGTATTGGCCGCGGTTTTCGGGATTGGCCGTTTCGGCAACGATATGGGCATTGTTCTCGCCCGAATCGCCGTTGCCTAAGAGGACCGACGGGGCAACGACCGAGCGGAACTGATAGGTCAGGTTAGGGTCGAAACCGGGAATGTCGCTCTTGCGTATGGTGACTTTGCCCGCCTTGGCCTTCGGCACGAGGTTTTTGCCCTTGGCATCCCAGGCCATCGACGGATTATTTGCCGCAACAATCGTATACAGGTCGTTGCCGGCCGGGGTGATAAGCCAGAGTTGGGCCTCATCGGAGCCGTTATTTTCGCCGCGGCCAACCTTGTCGCCGTCGGCGCGCAGGGCCATACCCGTAAACGGATTGATGATGCGCCAGGAGCCGCTGAGTTCGCTCAGGGTCCACTGTTCGCCCTTATCGGAATTGATTGTATACAGTTCGCCGGGGACAAAATCCCGGCTAATGGCTGCGAAGGCCACACACAGAGGCGCCAAGGCCGCAAGAATCAGTCGATGCAATTTCATGGTCAAAAAAACTTTTGCCCAAAGTTACGAAAAATCTCCGACCTACGCAACCCCCGCGCCAAATCCCCTCCCGAACCGGGGCTGAGCCCCGGGCGTTGACAGGGAAAAAATTAGCGGAGCCCGTGGGGGCTCCGCTTTTTGCGGTTTTGGGATTTAGAAGAGGTAGGCGAGGCGGAGGTTCCAGCCGCTGCAGCGGGCGCTGTAGTTGTCGAGGAGACGGGTTTTGACCATGTAGGTCATGCCCCAGGAGTAGCCGGCGGTCAGTTGCCAATGTCGGAAGAGTTCGACGCCGGCGCCTACGGCGAGTTGGACGTCGCCGCCCGAGAATTTGTAGGCTTTGATGTCGCCGGCGTGGTTGTTGCTGTTGGCTACCTGGATGTTAAATTCGGGGCCGCCGTAGACTATCGGGGCGAAGATTTCCTCGAGGCCTTGCATCTTTGTCCATTTCCAGCGGACGTGGACGGGGATGTTGAGGTTGTGGGCCAGGGTGGTCTCATTGCCGAAGCCGCCCTGCTGGGGTAGGCTCCATATGGGTTTTTCGCCGAGGTTGACCTTGGCACCGGTCATTGAGTAACCGATGCCGAAGTCAATGCCTAATCCAAAGTCGGTGAAGATAAACTCACACTGCAGTCCGGCTGAGGGGCCTACTTGCATTGAGGTGCTGACGAGGTTCTGTTTGAACTTGAGGTCAGTGAAGTTTGCGCCAAGTTGGGGCCCGTAGTGGAACTGGGCGTTGGCGGCGAGGCTGAGGCCGCAGGCGGCCAGGAGCAGGGTGAGTTTACGTTTCATGCGAAGGGTAGGGGGTAGGAATTATTTGCGCTTGGTCTTTTTGCCGTAGCCGTATTGAGCGGCGGCGCCGAGTTCCTGCTCGATGCGGAGGAGCTGGTTGTACTTGGCCATGCGGTCGGAGCGGCTTGCGGAACCGGTCTTGATCTGTCCGGCGTTGGTGGCCACGGCGATGTCGGCGATGGTGGCGTCTTCGGTTTCGCCGGAGCGGTGAGAGATAACGGCGGTGTAGCCATGGCGCTGGGCGAGTTCAACGGCGCGGAGGGTTTCGGTCAGTGAGCCGATCTGGTTAACCTTGACGAGGATAGAGTTGCCGCAGCCTTCGTCGATGCCGCGCTGGAGGTACTTAACGTTGGTCACGAAGAGGTCGTCGCCCACGAGCTGGCAGCGGTCGCCGATGAGTTTGGTGAGTTCGGCCCAGCCTTCCCAGTCGTTTTCGGCCATGCCGTCTTCGATAGAGTCGATGGGGTACTTGGTGATGAGTTCTTCGAGATATTTAGCCTGCTCGGCGCTGGTGCGTTTTGCGCCGTTGGGTTCCTTGACGGTTCCGTCCTTGAGTTGGTGGTAGTCGTAAACGCCGTTCTGGAAGAATTCGGAAGAAGCGCAGTCGAGGCCGATGGTTACGTCCTTGCCGGGCACGTAGCCTGCCTTTTCGATGGCCTGCATGATAACGTTGAGGGCATCTTCGGTGCCGTCGAGAGCGGGAGCGAAGCCGCCTTCGTCGCCAACGGCGGTAGAGAGGCCGCGTTCGTGGAGCACTTTCTTGAGGTTATGGAACACTTCGGTGCCCATGCGGATGCCTTCGTGGAAAGAGGTGGCGCCGATGGGGCGAATCATGAATTCCTGGAAGCAGATGGGGGCGTCAG
>CAYUGU010000033.1:0-24157 GCA_964444345.1 uncultured Bacteroides sp. | reverse complement strand
TTGGACCAAGACACTCAAGGAGAAAAAGGATGAACACTGGCACCCGACCTCCATTTTCTGGGAAGAGACCAACCGCCGCGCCGACGAAAAGACAATCTCATACGTCGAGAGCCACGATCAGGCGCTCGTTGGCGACAAAACGGTGATTTTCCGACTGATGGACTCGGCGATGTATTGGCATATGGCCCTCGAAGACCCCGACGCCACGATTGCCCGCGGCATGGCGCTCCATAAGATGATTCGCCTCGTGACGCTCGCCTCAATCAATGGCGGCTACCTCAACTTCATGGGCAATGAGTGGGGCCATCCGGAATGGATCGACTTCCCCCGCGAAGGCAACGGCTGGAGCTACAAGTATGCCCGCCGCCAGTGGGAACTGGTCGATAGCGACTACCTTAAATACTTCCTGCTCAACAACTTCGACAACGCGATGATTCACCTCGTGGGGAGCCGAAAGGGCATCGAGAACTCGCCGGTAGTCAAACTCTGGGAGAAAGACGACGACCAGGTGCTCGCCTTTATGCGCGAAGACCTCGTGTTCGTATTCAACTTCTCGCCGACCCGGTCGTTCCAGGGCTACGGCGTGCTCGCCCCCGCCGGCGAATATGAGTGTGTACTCTCGACCGACGATCCCAAATTCGGCGGTTACGGCAATATCGACCCCAAGACTCACCATCTGACCCAATTTGACGAACTCTACGCCCCGGCCGGGCGCGAATGGCTGAAACTCTATCTGCCCCCGCGAACCGCCATGGTGCTCAAAAAACTTTAAGTAAAACGAAATAGACCAATTACATATCACGAATGAAACAGTTAACAATGATGGCCTCGCTGCTCCTTGCCGCCACGGCAAGCGCTGCAGTGCCTTTCCAGACCACCACAGTGACCGGCGGGAAGTTTGCCGACAATACAAAATGGTACACGATGCAGGTTGCCCGCGGCTCGTTCTATCTGCAGCCCGACGGCGTCAACAGCAAGATCAACCTGAGTGCATTTGCCACGTTTGACGACTCGGACCTCTGGTGCTTCACCGGCAACGAAACCGACGGATTCACTATATACAATAAAGCCTACGGCCCCTCGGTCAAGTTAGGCGCTCCCTCCAACCCCGCCTCCGATAAATATGGCGACAACGGCCATACCGCCTATGCCGAAGTGATGGAACCGGGGCTCGCCGGCTATCGCTACGTATGGAACATAACCGAATCGACAGCCGCCAACGGAGCCTACTTCATCAGCCTCAAGGACAACGATGCCTTCACGCTCAATAACCGCGACGGCGTCCTCGCCTTCTGGACCAAAGGCAAGGATGCGGGCTCTTCGTTCTTCATCAACCCGGCAGCAGTTGAGCCGACCGTGACGGGCAACGTCTGGACCCTCCAGGCCGACCCGGAAGTGACCCTCAGCAGCCCCTCGGGCGCAACCATCTCTGAGGCCGACGGCATCGTGAGCCTCGGCGACGGAGAGTGGGTCTTCAACCTCCCCGAAGGGCTGACCCTCGACCGCGCCCTGCTGACCACGGCCACGGGCGAGGTCAGCAGCATTGACGGCTACCCCTACGAGGAGAGCAACTTCTCGATTCAGGGCCCGCTGGACATTGCCTCCCTGCGCTTCGCGACCATAGTAAAGGCCGAGGCCACCCCCCACGGCACCGCAGTGTTCCGCTACGATACGCGCCACCCGAAGTTCAAAATCGTCTATCGCATTCCCGCAATCACTTGCATTGAAAACGGCGAACACGCCGGACGCCTCGTGGCCCTCAATGACTACCGCTACTGCGGCGGCGACATTGGCGGCGGACGCATCGACCTCCATATCAGCATCAGCGACGACAACGGCCTGACCTGGTCCAAGCCCGACGATATGCGCAACGCCGAAGGCAAACCCGTGGCCCGCGGCACGGGCGCTCCCGGCGAAGTAATCACCAACCTCGACTGCGGCTTCGGCGACCCCGCCATCGTCTCCGACCGCGAAACCGGCGAACTCTTTGCCATTGCCTGCTGCGGACGCATGAACTTCTGGAACGGTCGGCGCGACAACCCGCAGCCCTCGGCCCGCTGGTGGAGCAAGGATGGCGGCAAGACCTGGACCGAGCCCGACTACGGCCAGTGGGAACAGATCTACGCCCTCTTTGACGGCACCTGCAAGTTCGGTTATATCGACAGCCAGTTTGTAGGCTCCGGCCGTATGGTCCAGAGCAAGCGCATCAAGGTTGGCGATAACTATCGCATCTACTGCGTTATGAGCGGCTACAACGCTTCGGCCGGCAACACGAGCAACTGGGTCCTCTACTCCGACGACCTGGGCCATAACTGGCACGTGCTCGGCGACCCGATGAACCCCGCGGTTTCGGTCAGCGCTGACGAACCCAAATGTGAGGAACTGCCCGACGGCTCCGTGCTTCTGGCTGCACGTCGCAACGGCGGCAACCGCAACTTCAACATTTTCCGCTATACGGACGTTGCCAAGGGCGAAGGCACCTGGGGCCAGCATATCAGCACCAATATGGGTATGGGCAACATCAACGCCTGCAACGGCGAAATCATGATTCTTCCCGTCAAGAATGTCGCTTCGGGCGACCGCCACTATCTCGCCCTGCAATCATTCCCCTACGGCGGCGGACGCAACAACGTCAGCATTGCCTGGAAAGCACTTGTCAACGCCGACGACTACGACGAACCCTCCGACTTCAACACCTGGGGCGGTCGCTATCAGGTTTCAGATATGCCCTCGGCCTACTCGACCATGTGCCTGCAAAAGGACGGCAAAATCGGTTTCATCTTCGAGGAAAGCACCTTTAACAACAACGGCTACACCGAGATGTACTACCCGATTTCAATCGAAACCATCACCGACGGCGCCTACGAATACTGCCCCGACCCCGACTTTGAGGTCGCTAACAAGATGGCCGAAGAGATGATGACCTATCGCGTCAACGGCATTCAATCGTCGGAAACCGGCTATGTAGGTACCGTCAAGGACTTTGACCCGACCAACTCAAACGCCGCCATCGCCTCCTTCGTCGAGGAGCCCTCGCTCGACGCTATCGCGTCTTTTAACTCCGCCATCGCGGCTGACCTGGCTGTTAGCGCCGTCAAGCCCATAGCCGGTAAATATTACCACTTCGTGTCGGCCCACGATGGCGAATACTCCTATACGACAGACCGCTATCTCTCCATCACCAAATCGAGCAAGGAAATCACAACCGCAACCAAGGCGAGCAAAACCACCGTGTTTCGCCTCGACGCTGCGGCCGACGGCGAGTCCTTCCTCATCTTCAACCCCAACGCTCAGACCTACCTGCCCGCAACGTCGGCAACCACCGAAACCAAGATGAAAAGCGTCGACGCGACTCAGGCTGCCCCCTACTCCTTCGTCAGCCGGACCGACGGCCACACGGCGATTGTCTGCACCACTCCCGGCAACGGTTCCTATCCTGCCCTCCACATGAAATCCTCGGGCGGAAACGTAGTAATCTGGACCGAAGGCGCCGGCGGCTCCCAATGGTACATGTCTGAAACCGAACTGCCCGAAGAACTCGCAATCGAGGAAATCACCTCCGGCTCCGCCGACCCCGAAGCCCTCTATGACCTCCAGGGCCGACGCGTCGCCGCCCCCGTTCGCGGACATATCTACGTTACTTCTTCCAAAAGCAAAATCGTTTATTAAATAATGAATCGACTCAGAGCGTTACTGATTTGTCTGCCCCTCCTTTGCGGAGGGTTTGCCGCCGCGGCCAAGAATATCAATACCCTGATAATCAACCGCACCGACGGCAAGACTGACCGCATCGCAATCCATAAGGACCTGAACGTTACCCGCGCCGACAACGGCGACATTCTCTTCGTCCACCCCTCCATAACGGTGGCCTACCCCGTCGAACTGGTCAAGAACCTGACCCCCGGCTTCTACAGTTTCGCAACCGATAATTACTATATCGGCGACCACGAACTCAAGGAGGAAGAGGAGGACGCTATCAGCGCGCCCGAAGTCAGCGGCCTCGCGCTCGAAATCCTGCAGGGGCAAATCGTTATTTCCGGCCTCCAATCGGGCGTACGCCTGATTGACCTCGGCGGCAAAGTCATTGACCAAGCCCCCGCCTCCGAGGGCCGCGCCGTAATCTCTACCGCCTCTCTTCCGGCCGGGGTTTACCTGCTCCAAGCCGGACAAACAACCTTTAAAGTAAAAATTTAACCCCAATGAAGTCAAGACATTCTTTAGCGGCCCTTGCCCTGCTTTCGGTGTCTGCCCTTTCGGCTCAGACGCCCTGGAGCCATATATATTCGACGGATGAATCGAGTTTCATCTCGATGCCCTTCGAGCGGGTGGAATCCACCTCGTTCTCGCCCCTCGGCGGCAATTTCAGTTCAATGACCATTACCGGCCCCGACGGCTCGGAGTCAATGTCCTTCGACGTGATGGAAAAATGGGTTATCGGCCCGAATGTGGCAACCCTCTATATCACTACCGAAGACCCGCTGATCGACATCTCGGACAAAACCACGAAATATCCCGCAAAAATAACCGTTGACGGCGCCGGAATCTACGATGACCTGACCGAAGTGCCCATAACCTTCCGCGGGCGCGGCAACTCGACGCTGAATTACCCCAAAAAGGCCTATAACATCAAGTTCGAGTCGAAGACCCGCATCTGCGACTTCAAGAAGGCCAAAAGTTACGTCCTCCTGGCCAACTGGATCGACGGCTCCTTCATGCGTAACTATGCCGCCTTCGCCTTCGCCAAGATGATAGGGATGCCCTATGCCAACTCCTGCCGCCCCGTCGACGTCTATCTCAACGGAATCTATAAGGGCACATACACCCTGACCCAGAAAGTCGGCTTCAACAACGGCTCCGTCGACCTCACTAAGGAAGATGAGGCCAACTCCGTAATGATTGAACTCGATACGTGTGATTCCTCCTCAGGCGCCGTCATTGAATATGGCGGCTACACCCCCTCCTATCGCGTGCCCTATCAACTCAAGGACCCCGACGCGCCGCTCGACGAGATGGAGGCCAAGAAATGGTGGATGGAATGGGCCATGGACTTCGAAAACTTCTCCGAGGCCGTATTTACCGGCAAAGACATCTCCGGAATGGTCGACTATACCACCCTGGCCAAATATCTGATGGTCTATAACCTCGCCTGCAATCAGGAACTCAACCACCCCAAGAGCGTGATGCTCTGGAAAACCAAAGGCGGAAAGTGGCAGTTCGGGCCCTGCTGGGACTTCGACTGGGCTTTCGGCTACAAGCAGACCTATGTCAACTACGAGACCGGCGACGTAGATATGGTTGCCCGAAAGGCCCACTACGAAGAACTCTACGAACGCTGCAAGAAGGAATATGGTATGAACACCATCGAGATGTTCTACGATACGGACGGCACCTTCATTATCTGGCTCGGCGACGATCTCTATATGAAGAACGCCAACGGCGACCTCGTTCATTATCTCGAAGGCCTCAGCAGCGTCCCCTGCCCCTCCTATCAGTCGCCCCTGCTCGCCTCCGGCAAGAATATGCAGAGCGGTCCCTTCGGCAATGGCGGCGAATTCTTCCTCGCCATGATTAAGGGCAACAAGGAGTTTCTCGCCGAATATGCCCGCATCTGGGCCGAAGTGGAGCCGCAAATCAAGCAGTTCCTGAAAGACTTCGACGCCTATGCCGCCGAACTTAAGCCGAGCGCCAACCGCGAGGTCAATACCGACAATGGCCGACACTATGTTGATACAACCAACGCCCAGTTGGTCAAAGAACTGAAATCATGGATTAAAAATCGCGTCGAATTTATTGGCGACCCTAACAACAACTACGGTTTATATTGATTAACTCTCTATGAACAAACTGTTTATTCCAATCATTATCGCGGCCTTCGCGTCTGCCGACGCCACAGCCGCCGACTATCTCGACCGCTCCGCCTGGTCCTGGAAAACCTCGTCGGATTGTGCGCCCGAGGAAGACGTCATCGGCCTGAAAGGCATCTGCGACGGTAACACCGTAACCTGCTGGCACTCAAACTATCATGCCGACAACAGCAGCCCCGAGCGCCGCAACCCCCACTGGATTATGATTGACCGAGGCTCCGACTCAACCCCCGCCTACGGACTTTCCTACCTCCCGCGTCAGGGCAAGGGCGAAAACCCCGCGACGGCCTGCACCGAATTTGCAATATACTTCGCCGACAAGACCCTTGAATACACTCCCGCAACCTCCGCTCAGGATATCTACTATGAATTGGGTACCCCGAACGTTCAGGGCACATGGGCCGGCTCGATCGACGAAAAAACAATCATGTTCGAATCGCCCGTGACCTCCCGCTATATCCTCTTTGTCAACCTCCAGAGCAACGGTTCCAGTTCGGCCGCCTGCGCCGAAATGAACCTCCTCGGCAATGAGGGCGGCCAGCCTCCCGTGGTCACCAAATATAACGCCATTCAGATTGAAACCCCCGAGGGCGACAAACACCGCATCGCCATTGACGGCGACCAACTCGCCTTCAGTATGGCCAACGGCAATATCCGTATGGGCAACAGCGGCATAACAATTGAATACGCAATGAGCGAGGTGCGCTACTTCCGCCCCGAGGTCTACGACTTCAACGACGAAGAATACTACGCCGGCCCCAAGGAAGACATCTACGCCCACCCCGTGCTCCCCATCTCTATTTCGCTCGACCCCGCCTCGCTGAGCCTCGAAGAGGGTCAGACCGCTAAACTGACCGCCACGCCCGAGAATGCTCCCGAGGGCGCCGTAGTGGTCTGGGAGAGCATGAACCCCGCCGTAGCCTCCGTAAGCAATGACGGCACCGTAACGGCCCTGATTGCCGGAACCGCCACGATTACCGCAACATGCGGCGAAGCCTCCGCCTCATGTGCCCTCACCGTGACGGCCAAGAAGGAAGACCCCAAAGACCCGGACAATCCCGACAATCCCGATAACCCTGATAATCCCGACAATCCGGACAACCCCGATAACCCCGGCGATTCGGCTATCGACGCCGCCGAGATTCCTACCCTTACGTTCAAGCGCGAGGGCGACAATCTGATTGTCAGCGGCATCACCTCCGGCCCCGAAGTGACCCTCCATTCCCTCGGCGGCATAAAAGTATGCACGGCCAACGTCTCCGACCGCGGCACGGCCGTTATCCCCGTAGGCTCGCTCCCCCATTCGGCCTACATTCTCTCCGCATCAGGTTTAACAATGAAAATTTCGTTCTAAATGAAGATTCGCGCTCTTATTGCCTCCCTGGCCTTGATTGCCTTCGCTCGGAACGCTTCGGCCCAAGACCCCTGGCTCCACATATACAACACCAACCCCTCGATGTTCAAACAGTTTGATATGAACGACGTTCTCGACATCAGTTTCGACGAAGAGAGCGGCACCATGACCGTCAACACCGACGCCGACGGCGCAATCCCGTTCAGCCTCAACAGCATCGACCGCTTTCAGATTGGCCCCAACAACTGCCGCATCGACATCGATACGGACCTCAAGACCTATGACTCCACCTTCGGAAAATATGAAGGCCGCGAAGTCTACGAAATCGTCTCGAAAGAAATATATCTTGAAGGCACGCTGACCTTCAGCGGGCGCGGAATCTACGAGGACGTCGTCGCCCCCGTCAAGATTCGCGGTCGCGGCAACAGCACCTGGGGTTACCCCAAGAAGCCCTATCGACTGAAATTCACCGAGAAGCAGAAACTCGGCCCTATCCATAAGGCGAAAAACCTTGTGCTCCTGGCCAACTATATCGACTTCTCGATGATGAGAAACTTCGTCGCCTTCACCTTCGGCAAGTTAATCGATATGCCCTACATCAACCGCTCGCTCCCCGTCGACGTCTATCTCAACGGCCACTATAAAGGCTCCTACCACCTGACCGAAAAAGTGGGCATCAACAATGGCTCCGTCGACCTCCCCAAGGCCGATGAACCCAACTCGATTCTCTTCGAACTCGACACTTACGAATCGACCGACGAAGACGAATATCCCTTCTACGAATCAACCTTCGGAGTCCCCGTGCGTTTCAGCGACCCCGACGCCCCGACCGACTACAACGAACTCCAGGACTGGATTGACAAATGGAGCAGCGAACTCGAAGACTTCTTCAGCGTCGTCAGCACTGAAAATCCCGCCAAGATGTATGCCCGGTGTAACCTCGAAACCCTCGTGCGCTACATTATGGTCTTCGATATCACTTGCAATCAGGAGATTAACCACCCCAAGAGCGTCTACCTCCATAAGACCGACGGAGGCCTCTGGGAGTTCGGTCCCTGCTGGGACTTCGACTGGGCCTTCGGCTATAGCCCGACCTACTCTAAGGGCCAGGTGTTCGAATACTATAACCCCGAAAAATACCCCACCTACGAAAATCCCCTCATAGGCAACCCCGATATCTTCACCAACCACGCCAACAAGGGCGGCAACGAGTTCTTCTTCGCCCTCTGCAACAACAGCGTCTTCCGCGCAAAGTTCAAGGAGGTTTGGGACGACTTCTACAAGAACAAGCAGGCCGAATTCTGGCGCCTCTTCGACGAATATGCCGCTTCGCTTGAGCCGAGCGCTAACCTCCAGGGCGCCGCAAATTCCGAGTATCTCAAATGGAAAAGCAGCGTCGAAGACCTCCGCTTCTGGCTCCAAAAACGTTTTGACTACATTAACTCCGACTCTAACTATGCACTTTGGGAAGACTGATTTCCTCGACTTCATGCGCAGCAGCGTCAGCAACTTCAACGCCGTTGAAACTATCGCCGACCTGCTGAAAGTAGAAGGATTCACCGAACTGCGCGAAAGCGACTTCTGCTGGAACATCCAACCCGGCGGGCGCCACTACGTGATCAAAAACGGCTCGGCAATCTTCGCCTTCATCGCCGGCACAGAGCCCTCCGTCGCCCCCTTCCGGCTGATTGCCGCCCATAGCGACTCCCCCGGATTCCGCGTGAAGCCCAATCCGGAAATCGGCGTCCCCGCCTGCTCCGACGCCAACGACCTGATGGTCAAGATTAACGTCGAAAAATATGGCGGCGCCATTCTCTCCTCCTGGATGGACCGACCCCTGGGCCTCTGTGGCCGCGTAATTGTCTGCCCCGACGAAGATACTCCCCTCGAACTCGAAAACCGCGTGGTGCGCCTCGAAGAGCCCCGGCTGATTATTCCCCGCCTCGCCATCCACTTCAACCGCGAAGTCAACAACGGAGTCGCCCTCTCGGTCCAGAAAGATATGCTCCCGATTCTCGGCTACGTGACCCGCGCCCTCGGCGGAAAAAACGCCATACGCAACCTCCTGGCCAACCACCTCGAAGTGGAACCCGAGCAGATTGTCGACTTCGACATCACCCTCTTCGACATCCAAGGCCCCGAGATTATCGGCGCCGACGGCTCATGGGTCAACTGCGGACGTCTCGACGACCTCGCCATGGCCTGGTGCGCCCTCCAGGCACTCATCGAAGCCGGAGCCGGCGAAACAACCCGCGTCGCCGCCATTTTCGACAATGAAGAAACCGGCTCGGGAACCCGCCAGGGAGCCCACTCGCCCGTGCTCCGCAACATCCTCCGACGCATCGCCGCCGACGCAACCGACGAGCAATTTATGGTCCTCCTCGCCCGCTCATTCTTCATCTCGGCCGACTGCGCCCATGCCGCCCACCCCAACTACCTCGAAAAAATGGACCCCGTCAACCTCCCCCGCCTCGGAGGTGGACCCGTAATCAAGGTCAACGCAAACTGCAAATATATGACCGACGCACTCTCCTCCGCCCGATTCAAGCAGATTTGCCGACTCGCCGACGTCCCCTTCCAAGAGTTCGTCAACCACTCCGACTCCCCCGGCGGCTCAACCCTCGGCAACATCCTGACCGCCCAACTCGACATTGACGGCGTCGACATGGGCATCCCCCTCTGGTCCATGCACTCCGCCCGCGAAACCGCCTCCCTCCACGACCTCTCCGCCACCATCACCGCCTTCACCGCCGCCCTCCTCAACTAAAAAACCGGGGAGCAAAACCAGGGAGGCGGCGATTTCCAAGCTCCGCCCGCCGCGACGCACCCTTGCCACCGTGGCGCCGTTCGGCGAACGGCGCCTCCATATGAGGGCAAAAACATGGGGGCGCTCGGAAATCTCCCCCTCCCTACCCGAAGTGCCACCACAGCCAACACATGGAGGTGCCGTTCGACGAACGGCACCACACAAGCCAAGGGAAAGGCGGCGTCCCGCCGCCGTCAACTCGCGACATGTTAGCAGCCGTGGCGCAGATTTGGCGGCGACGAGGACGTCGCCTTTCCCTTCCCAAAAGTGCCGGAGGCACGTTGTCGTGGGTAACCCCGCACTTCAGTGCGGGGACGGAGGTGATATACCTCTGAAACAAGTCCCGGAGGGACGCATTGTGGTGTGACTAACCATTAGGCGTCCCTCCGGGACTTTCGATGGGTGGGTACTCATTTTGCCCCGCACTGAAATGCGGGGTTACCCACAATGTCGTGCCTCCGGCACTACTCTCAAACGCAGGGAGGCGGCGATCTCCGAGCGCCGCCATAGGACGCGAACTGGGGGCGCTTGGAAATCGCCCCCTCCCTACCCGAAGTGCTCAACACATGGAGGTGCCGTTCGCCGAACGGCACAACGCAAGCCAAGGGAAAGGCGGCGTCCCGCCGCCGTCTGTCGCGACATATTAGCAGCCGTGGCGCCGTTCGGCGAACGTCGCCTCCATATGAGGGCATAACCTTGGGGCGCTTGGAAATCGCCCCCTCCCTACCCAAGGGAAAGGCGGCGTCCCGCCGCCGTTAACTCGCGACCCAAACCCCCACAAAAAAAAGAGGCGGGAGGCCGGCGATGCCGGCTCTCCCGCCTGAGGGTTATAGGTTGTAGGGTTATTTGCGGATCTGGAGTTTGCCGTTGGAGATTACGAGGCCCTTGGTGTTCTTGGCCACGCGGCGACCCTGGAGGTCGAAGGCGTCGGTCGAGGTCTTGTCGGCGCTGATTTCGCTGATAGCGGTCACGTCGTTCTTCTCAACCTTGATGTTAGAATCTTCCTTGGCGCTGACTGCGAAGACACCGTCTTCACCGGCTTCGGCAGGCTGGCCGTTGACGGTCACCTTGATGGGCGAGCCGGAGGGGGTGGTGGTTTCGTCGTCGAGTTCGGCCACGGCGCTCAGCGGGGTGATGTGGATCATCGTGCCGGGCAGTACGGAGTGCTCAGAAGGCTCGTCGATAGCGGTCACATAGTCGTGGGCCACGCTTACGTTTACGCCCTCGGCAATCGTGTAGGTAACCTTCACGGGAGTGGGCTCGTCGGCATAGATCTTCAGCACGTCGTTAGCCTTGATAGCCTCAACACCAACGGGAATGATGTCCTTCCAATCGTTTTCGGTGGTTTCGAGTTGCTCGCCGTTGAGGTAGTAAACGGGGGTGCTGCCATTAACGTAGATGCTTGAGAAGGTGTTGCCGGTGAAGTCATCCACGCCGAAGGTAACGGTGTTATAACCGTTTTCGAGGGCTACGGCTTCCTCGAACGGACCGTCGTAGTCGAGGTAGATGTTGCCGTTGCCGGTCCATTCAGCCTCGTGGAGGTAAACAAATGCCTGATCCTTACGCTGTTTGGTCACGTTGCAAACCATAGTCATACCATCCTTGATGCTTGCCACTTGTACACGGCCATTGCTTACGCCCCAGTTAAGGTCAATCACTTCATCGGTATCCTTATTGGTAACTGATACGCGGGTGAAGCCCTTGCTATATTCGCTCTTGATGTTCAGTTCGAGTCGAATAATCTTCTCACTAACAGAGGCCTCAGTCTGCTTACCGGTGAGTACAATCGGAGTAGACATTTCAGCACCCCACATAGAAGTCGGATCCTTAGAGATGATGTTAGCAGAGATGTACTTCCAAGCGTCGCACTCAATGGTAATTGAGTAAACAGCATACTTACGAGAAGTAATAACTACATTGTAGCCATCTTCAAGAGAATCGTCAAGAACTTCAAACGAAGCGTTCTTCGAAGCAGTTCCGTTAACTGAAATCCAGTTGCCGGTGAACTCGTAGTCAGTAGCATTCTGAATAAGTTCAATCTTGTCGCTCAGTTTAACAGTGAAGTCATTGCCGCGCCAATCGTCGCCTTCTACGGCTACACCGTTAACTTTAATGCCGGTGATAGACCCTTCGGTGCCTTCGTTGGTAAACGAGAAATGTACGGGTACATCAACGTCGGGGAATTCAGGGTTAACCTCAACAACAGAGCCGTTGGTAGCGGTGAAAGAGAACGTGTTAACGGCATTTGACTCATCGGTCTTACTGTCAGTCGTAGCGTCGTCTCCTTCGCCGGTAGTTACATCGTAAGTATGCTTAGCGTTGTAGATCTTCTGGCCGGATACGCGGCTAATAGCAATGCCGGTTTCGGTAACAGGGTTGAATTTGATTGTTTGCTCAGCAGCCTCTTCAAGTGTAACGGCGGTACCGGCACGTTTAACAATAAGGTCCTTAATGTCATCAACATTGGCAACCTTAAGAGTGAACGAAGAAGTGCGGGCATCTTCTACACCAATGGTTTCAACGGTGAAAATAGTGCTTTCTTCGTAGTCTTCCGCATAGATATAAGTCTTGCTCTGCACCATATTGGCCGACGGGGCTTTACCCTTATCAGTTGTAATGGCCTTAATAAGATAGCCGTCTTCGGCATAGATATTGAATGATTTGATAGCATTACCATCCAATTTATACACTCCGTCAATCGGGGCCACATCTTCAGGCATATTGTAACCAAAAGCCTGCTTTACAGTGATATGATCGCCTTCGATAGTAAAAATCTTTTCGGGAATTGCCTCAGTAACCAGGTAAAGATCGGTATCATCCAACACACCAAACTTACCAAAATAATCATATCCGGTAAGAGTCACTGTCTTTGTCTCGACTCTCACTGACTCAGGATCACCCCATGTATCTCCTTCAAACAAAGGAACAGTACCGTCTGCATACTTAAGACTCACAGGTTTAGCATTAGGAATAGTTGTAATCTCTACCTTGGTAAGTGCATCATAATCGTAAGTGTCGTTCACGAAAGAGACTTCCAAAACACCTTCAACGACCTGATCCTTCAGATCGACAGGGTCATAAGAATCGCCGTTCGTAATCGTAGAAATGCGCTCCATATCATCAATGTGGATCCTGACGGTGCGCGTCTCGGTGACCTTAGCCGAGGCGACCATCGAGACGAGGCTGGCTATCAGCACCGCGAAAATAGAGTAAATCTTTTTCATTTGTAATTATTAAATATGTGTAACTATTGGTTTATGTGGCAAATGTCTTGCCGACGGGCGCAAAGTTAAGCAATTTTCTTTAAAAATCCCAATTTTTCGCAAAAAAAATCAAAAAAACTTCATTTCCCCCTTGCAATTTGTCGCTACGCCCGCCACGGTCGCGAACTGGGGGCGCTTGGAAATCGCCCCCTCCCTGCCCGATACGCTCAACATATGGAGGTGCCGTTCGCCGCAACGGCACCACGCAAGCCAAGGGAAAGTGCCGGAGGCACGTTGTCGTGGGTAACCCCGCACTTCAGTGCGGGGACAGAAGACGGTCAACCTCTGAAACAAGTCCCGGAGGGACGCATTGTGGTGTGACTAACCATTAGGCGTCCCTCCGGGACTTTCGATGGGTGGGTACTCATTTTGCCCCGCACTGAAATGCGGGGTTACCCACAATGTCGTGCCTCCGGCACTACTCTCAAACGCAGGGAGGCGGCGATCTCCGAGCGCCGCCATAGGACGCGAACTGGGGGCGCTTGGAAATCGCCCCCTCCCTACCCGAAGTGCTCAACACATGGAGGTGCCGTTCGCCGAACGGCACCACACAAGCCAAGGGAAAGGCGGCGTCCCGCCGCCGTCTGTCGCGATATGTTAGCGGACGTGGCGCCGTTCGGCGAACGGCGCCTCCATAGGGCGCGAAATTGGGGGCGCTTGGAAATCGCCCCCTCCCTGCATTTCTTTACGACGAGGATTCGGTCCCTTAAAAAGAGAAGGCGCACCCGAGGGGGTGCGCCTTCAAGGGGTTTATGTCGAGGTTGACTTATTTGGCCTGGATGGTCACGCAACGATCGAGGTAAACATTTTCCTTGCCGGAGAACTTGTCGCCGGGGTTGGTGGTAACGTCGAGTTGGTCAGCGCTAACGCCGTTCTTAACGAGGATGTTCTTCACGTTGTTGGCGCGGTTCTGACGGAGACGCTGGTTGATGGCTTCGGTGCCGGTGTAGTTGTCGGCCCAGCCGCAAACGTCATACTTCACGCTGGTGTCGGCCTTCATCTGAGCGGCTACGCTCTTGAGGACGTTGGCGTCGGTCTTAGAAACGGTGCTTGAACCGATGGGGAAGTAAACGGTAGCGAGGGGAGCCACGCAGGGAGCGGGAGCAGCGGCTGCGGTGGGCATGGGGCGACGGAGGCATTCGTCGAGTTTGCGCTGGGTGTCGGCGAGGCGTGCTTCGCATTCAGCAAGGCGAGCGCGGATGGGGTCGCAGTTTTCAGCGGGCGGGCAAACGGGAACGACGGGAGCGGTCCAGGTGCGGTTGTTGAAGAGGTAGGTCACACCGAGGAAAGCGGCAGCGTTGTTAACGAGAGCGCCGTAGGTGTAGCCGGCTTCCTGACGAGCACCGATGAGGGTGTAGCGGATGTCGAGGCTGAGGGCAACCTGCTTGCTAACGTTGAAAGAGTTGATGATACCGCCGCGGAGAGCGATGTTGGTGTCGAAGTGCTTGTCCCACTTGCTGTCGCTGCCAACTTCGTGCTGGAAGCCGAAGTAAGCGGCGCCGCCTACGTAAGCGATGAAGTTGTAGACGCGGTTGGGCTTGTAGCCACACCACCAGTTGGTAACGTTCAACATAGCGTCGAAGTTAACGCCGAGGTTGCCAACTTTGGTCTTGTAGTAGTCGCCGTGCTTTTCGCTGTGGAAGATCTCGGGTGCGCCGTCCTTGTAGAGGAGACCGAAGGCGTTGGCGTTGGTAGCCAGGCCCTTAGCGCCGAGATAGGTAGCGCCGCCACGGAAGCCCATGATGGGAGAGAACCACTTACCAACCTGGAGGCCGAAAGCGGGAGCAAAACGGTCAGACCATTCGCGGTTTACGTCGTGCTTGCTGAACTGGTAGTTAACGCCACCTTCAGCGGTGATGAACCAGTTGTCTTTGAAACGGTTGAAGGTGTAGCCCTGAGCGGGATCCTCAACATAGGTCACTTCCTGAGCGATTGCTGAGTTGCTAACCATAGCAGCGCAGGCGAGTGCCAGAATCATGATTTTTTTCATAAGCAATTATGAGTTATTGAGTTAAATAAATAGTTTTCACTGAGTTAAGCGGTTTACGTACGCTTTTTGCGGTGCTAAGTTACGAACTTTTTTTGAAATAATAACAATTTTTCTAAAAAAAGTTTAAAATTTTTATTGGCGCGGGCCGAATATGTCCGTTCCGATGCGCACGAGGGTTGCTCCGCGGGCCACTGCGAGGGGCCAGTCGCCGCTCATCCCCATGCTGATTTGGTCGGCGCCGGGGATAATTTCGCGCAGGCGGCGGGAGGTTTCGGCTATGGCGGCGAAGTCGGCGTCGATGCGTTCGCGGCAGTCGGTATTGGAGGCCATGCCCATGACTCCGCGGATACGGACGGCGGGGAGGTCTTTACACGCGCGTGCGCAATCAATAAGGTCATCGGGGGCGAAGCCGGTTTTGGTTTCTTCGGCGGCAACGTGGACCTGGAGGAGGACGTCGACGCAGCGGCCGATGCGGGCGGCTTCGGAGTCGATCAGGCGGAGGAGACGCTCGGAGTCGACGCTTTCAATCATGTTGACGGCGGGGAGGAGGCGGCGGAGTTTGTTGGTCTGCACGTGGCCGATGAAGTGCCAGACGCAGTCGGCGGGCATCGCGGCGGCCTTGGCTACGACTTCGTCGACGCGGCTTTCGCCGAAGAGGCGCTGGCCCGCGGAGTAGGCTTCGCGGACGGCCTCGACGGGATGAAACTTGCTGACGGCGACCAGGCGGACGCCGTCGGGCAAGAGGGCGCGCAGGCGCAGGATGTTACTGCTGACTTCCGGCATCGAGTTTGGCGGCGTAGACGTCGAGAATCGGGGTTTCGGTGAGTTGGACAATATCGAAGTCGGCCATGGTGCCTTTCATGCCTTCCATGAAGTTATCGTAGGCGTTTTTGAAGTTTGAGCCGGCGGTCAGAATCTGGGAGATTGAGCGTTTTTCGGCGGCGGTCTTTTCGTCGATGGTGATGAAGGCTACTTTCACGAGATACCATTTGTCGGCCGTATCGTCGCGGAAAATCTCGGAAATCTTGGTTTTCTTGACCGAGGTGACGTCCATTTCGCCTGATACATAGGGGGTTACTTCTTCAATCACGCGGGCTTCGGCTTCGGTGAAACTGAGGGCGTCGACGAGGAAGGTGTCGGTGACTTTTTTTTGCATTCCGTTTTCCACTATTTTGTGGTAGGCGACTTTACATTCGAACCAGTTCATTTTTTTGTTTAGTGTTTAGTGTTTAGTGTTTAGTGAGGGGTTGTGCGGGTGCAAATTTACGATAAAAATGCGAGCGGGCGGAGGGTTGTTTTCAACAAGTTATCAACATTGCGCCGAAGGAGGAGGCTTAGTGGAACACGCGGAGGGTGAGGGTGGCTTCCTCGGGGAGCAGGCCTATGGCGGCGCCGGCCTGAACGCGCTGGCCCACGGTGACGAAACTGTGGGCGAGGCCTTCGTAGCGGCTGACAAAGTCCATAGGGTGCTGAATCAGGACGACATCGCGCCCCGAGGCTATGTCGACATGGGAGTCGACGACGGTTCCGGCGTGAATAGCCATCACGGTTGCGCAGCGGGTCGACTGCAGGCGGCGGGTCGACGAGTTGAGCGTATCGGTTCGGAGAACCACGGCCAGCGGCTCGCGGAAACTCATGGCCGAGGCGGCGGCCGGGGTCGAGGCCGAGAGATTATAGCGTTCGCGCTCGGTCCATTTCTCAACAAACTCGCGCTCGCGGGCCGAGGCGGTCAGCAGAGTGTCGTCAACCTCCGAGGGGGCCTCCGGGGGACGGGCTGCAGCGAGGCTGTCGGTCAATATGGCCTCGAAATTTTCAATCCAGGCCGACTGGATTTCCTGGCGCTCCATAAGCGAGTCGATGCGGAGCGCCGACTGAATCTGGACGCGCCGCTGCGACGGCTTCATATATCCGGGGAGGATTGAACCCAGAGGCGTGAGGCCGAAAAGAAGGGCGAGGAGGGCCGCAATGGCCGCCACACAAAGCGCCCCGAGCAACCAGGCGCGCGAACGGCTCAGCCGCAGGGTCCAGAGCGTATTGAGAGTGTTCTCGCTGACAAAGGTCAGGCGATAGCGCTTTGTGATTTTTATACCTTTTTTTCTCATTGACGGTGCAAAAATACTCTTTTTTCTCCAATAAGTCAAAAAAAGTTGCTAACTTTGCAGCGTCTTTCGTGGTTATTCAGTTAACCGACTATGGTAAAAAAGTAAGAAAACCTATGAATTCAAACGAACTTGACTGGGCGAGTCTGCCCTTTGGATATGTTCCTACGGACGTCAACGTGCGATGCACGTTCAGCGACGGCAAGTGGGGCCCTATCGAAGAATCGACATCAGAGTATATCAACCTCCATATGGCCGCCACCGCCCTCCACTACGGGCAGGAAGCCTTCGAGGGGCTTAAAGCCTTTCGCGGCAAGGACGGCAAAATCCGCATTTTGCGCCTCGAAGAAAACGCCAAGCGCATCGTTGAATCGGCCAAGGGCCTGATGATGGAGCCCCTGCCCATAGAGACTTTTTGCGAAATGGTTAAACGCGTAGTGAAGGCCAACGAGCGCTTCGTGCCCCCCTACGGCTCGGGCGCCTCGCTCTATATCCGCCCGCTGGAAATCGGCATCTCGGCCCGCGTGGGCGTCAAACCCGCTTCGGAATATATGGTCGTAATCTTCGTCTCGCCCGTGGGCCCCTACTTCAAGGAGGGCTTCAAGCCGACGAAGATTTGCATTATGCGCCAATATGACCGCGTAGCGCCGCGCGGCACCGGGCGCTGGAAAGTGGGCGGCAACTACGCCGCGAGCATCAAGGCCGGCGAAGAAGCCCACGCCCTGGGCTACAGCGCCGTCCTCTTCCTCGACCCCAAGGAGAAGAAATATCTCGACGAATGTGGCCCCGCCAACTTCTTCGCCATCAAGGACGGCAAGTACATAACCCCCGCATCCGACTCTATTCTCCCGTCGATTACCAACAAGAGTTTCATGCAACTGGCCCGCGACATGGGCCTCGAAGTTGAAGAGCGTCATATCACCCTCGACGAACTCGAGCACGTCAGCGAAGCGGCCGCCTGCGGAACAGCCGCCGTGGCCTCGCCCGTCTCCGAAATCGACGACCTCGATACGGGCAAAAAATATATCATCGCCCCCGACGGCAAGCCGGGCCCCGTCACTACCGAACTCTACAACCGCCTGCGCGCAATTCAGTATGGCGAAGTCGAAGACCCCTATGGCTGGACAACAATCCTTTGACCCGCAGCCGATTATCGACAAATATTATCCCGAAGGCACACCCCTTCGGGATATTTATATGCGCCACGGCCAAAGCGTAGCCGACCTGGCCCTTGAGATTGCCCGCGAAAGGGGGCTGGCGGTCGACCGCGAGCAGGTCTATACGGCGGCGATGCTCCACGACATAGGGATTTTTCTCTGCGACGCGCCGGGCATCCACTGCCACGGCTCCGAGCCCTACATTGCCCACGGGCCGCTCGGCGCCGCCCTGCTTCGCCGCGAAGGGGCGCCCGAATGGGCCGCACGGGTTGCCGAGCGCCATACCGGAGCCGGCATCGGCGACATGGTGCCCGAGACGCTCCTCGAACGCCTGATCTGCTATGCCGACAAATTCTACTCCAAGTCCGGCTCAATGGAGCGCAAAACCCTCGCGCAGGTCGAGGCCTCCATGGAGCGCTTCGGCCCCGAAAACCTCGCCCGCTTCCGGAAATTGCTGGATTAAGTTATTTGGGGCGGGGGAAGATGTCGTCGGGGCCTGTGGGGCGCAGGGCGTCCTCCCAACGGAATTTGGGGAGATAGAGTTGCGAGCGCTTGGCCAGATAGATGGGGGTCACGTGGCCGGTGGTTTCGGGCCAAAGGCGTGCGCGCTCAATATCGCGGCCCTTGAAAAAGGCCTGCAAGTAACTTGACTCAATGTCGACTAACTTGTTGATTATGGAGTCGTTTTCTTCGGGGAGCATAATGGCCTGGACGGAGCCGTTAAGATTGAGTTCGCGGAGTTCGCCGTCGGAAAAATCGGCAATCATGCTCTTGCCGCTCATCTGGTTATAAAACTCATCCTCGACATGTTCGGCCACGAAGGCAAAGTCGGGCAGTTCGGCGCGGTCAACGGTGCTGTCGTTGAGATGCACTTTGATGATGTTGCCGAAAATCTGGCGATTGAGGTTCCAGACAATCGGGTCACCGTTCATATAGAGCATCGAGTCCTGCTGAACGAAAGTCATTGAATCACAGGCCCCTTGCAGGTCCACCCGCCAAAATCTCACCTCCGGGTGGGCAACCATAAGGCGCAGGGAGTCGGGCGTAAGAAACGTGCGGATTTCGCGGCCGTGGAGAAAGAGCGTATCGGGTTTCGAAAACTCGAGGGCGCGGGCATGGCCGGTGCAATAAGCGCTGTCGATCTGCTGATTGAAATATCCGTAATCGCCCTCAAGGCGCAGCGAGCGCACGGAGTCGGTCAGAATCATCGAGCCGAAGGCCTCGCCGATTCCCGTAGTGCGGTCAAAAACTATGGAGTCGCCGGTCAGGGTGTTGCCGTCGGTAGTGTGCACGAGCGAGCGGTCGAGCAGCGTGGCCGTATTTTGGGCGGTATTGAATATTCCGTTGGTGGTTATGATGTCGCCGCGTTCGCCGACAATTCGCGAAAAAACGGGGAGTTCGGCAATGCGCGTCGCGCTGTTGTAGAGCAACGTGTCGGTAAAAACCTCTACTTCTTCACCCTTGTCGTTCGAGCCGGTGAGGTGCACGCGGCGATAGAAGTTCGCCTCCTTGGTCGGCGGCGCATATTCGCCCTCGAAGGAGGTCAAGGTGTTCTGCGGGTCGGTCAGGCGGCCTCCCTGGTCATAATAGCCGAGGTTCATACTCATGGAGTAGTTGAGCACCGGGGCTTCGAGGGTCACGTCGCGATTTATAAGGCGCACGTCGCGGCTGAGGCCGTAAATAGTGGCTCGCTGCTCGGTGCCGGAATACTCCATTTCATCGCCGTAGAGGAAGAGGGTATCGCCCTGCTCCATGCGGATATTTCCGAAGGCCTCCATCGAGTCGGCGGGGAGGGCCGGCGAGGTGTAGAAGCGGGCCGAATCGCAATACATAAACATATCTCCGCGGCGAAAGGTCACTCCGCCGACAAGAATCTGCACGTCGGGCTCCGTCGGCTCGACAATCAGCGAGTCGGCGCGCTCAAGGAATATGCGGTTGGGCTGATGACGGTCCTGGGCGGGCACCTGCGGCTCAATCGGCGTATTGTCCGGGGCCTTCAGACTATTGCGGGCGGGCGGCGCCGCCATGACCCCGGTGCCAATCAGTAGCCCCATTGCAAGCAGGGGGGCGAATTTCATTTCTTGGGGGTTTTCTTCCAGTTGTAGCGCCAGTCGGGGCAGTCGTCCCAACCCGGTTCAATGCGGATATATGTCTCCTCGATTTTCTTGTTGATCCAATTGGCGAGGATGCGCTGGCGCTCGGAGTTTTCGAGCATCGACTTGATCATCTGATAGTCGTTGGTGACGTCAGCGCGATGGGCCTCCACGCGGTTTTTGAGTTTGACGATAGCCACGACGTCCTTATTGCTGTGGGGGTCTTTCATCGAGAAGGCTTTCGAAATCTGGCATGGCTGAAGGCGGGCCACTTCGCGGGCAACTTCGGCGGGCAACTCGCTCATTTCGAAGAAGGAAGTGTTGTAGTTACGCGATTCGCGGTCGGTATTGGTCATCAGGCCGTGGTTATTGCGCGTCTCCTTGTCCTGACTGAGAATAGTCGCGGCGTCCTCGAACGAGAATTTCTCGTCGAGAATGTCGGCGCGGATTGAGTCGAGGCGCATGCGCGAATCGTTGATGTCCTTTTCGGCGGCTTTAGGGCGCATAAGTATATGGCGGGTATTGACGCGGTCGCCGCGCTTTTCAATCAACTGGATAATATGATAGCCATATTCGGTTTCAACGACTTTCGAGGCCTTCTTGGGGTCGGTCAGACTGAAAGCCACGGCGGCATATTCGGGGACAAGGCCGGCGCGGGGGCGGAAGCCGATTTCGCCGCCGTTGGTCGACGACCCGTCTTCACTATACATAATCGCGAGGGTCGAAAATTCGGCCGACCCGGAGTTGACGCGGTCGGCAAAGCCGCGGAGGCGGTCCTTGACGTCCTCAATCGCTTCGCGGGGAATCACCGGATTGAGGGTCACGATCTGCACCTCAACCTGGGTGGGCACGAACGGAATAGAGTCCTTGGGGAGTTTCTCATAATAGCGGCGCACCTGCGAGGGCGTCACCTTGATTTTCGAGGTGAGCGACTGCTGGACCTGCGTGGTTTTGTAATTGTTGGTCATCGTCTCGGTCAAGTAGGAGCGCAATTCGGGTAGCGACTTGTGCATATACTCTTCGAGGCGCTCGCGCGAACCTATCTGGCCAATCCACTCATTGATACGCGAGTCCACTTCGGCCGCAATGGTTGCGGGATTGACTTCGACCGTATCGAGTTCGGCCTGATGAAGATAGAGGCGTTCCAGGGCAATCTGCTCGGGGACAAAGCAGTAGGGGTCACCCTGAATGGCAAACTTCTCCTGCTTCATCTGCTGCAAGGCTTCCTCGACTTCGGAGCGCCAGATGGGCTGGTCGCCAATCATCCAAACCACTTCTTCAGCCGAATTGGCGGCGGGGCCGGCAGCGCGAACTCCGGCAGCGGTTGCGGCAAGCATCGCCGCATATATCAAGTGTTTCAATTTCATAAACGTCTATTTGAAAGCGCAAAATTAACAAAAAAATGCGAGAAATCAATATTGTGGGGGCGCAAAAACACAAAAAAATTATCCGTCGTCGCGACGAATAATCTTCTTACCTTAAATCTAATACCATGAAAAACTGGCGCGAAGTTAGCAACTTTCGCGAATTTAACCAAATTTTCACAACTATTTAACGTTAATTAACATTTAAGGCGTTTTCTCGCAAAATTTTCCACTCTTCATTTTTCATTTTTCATTTAAATATCGTACCTTTGTGGAGCAAAAGAATTCTACCATGAAAGAGCAAGTACAGGACAACTTCGTCGTCACCATTGGGCGACAAATGGGTAGCGGCGGCCGCGAATTGGGCCGCCTGCTCGCTGAGCGCCTCGGCGTTGAGTTTTTTGACAAGAAACTACTGCTGGAGGCTGCGACCGAGTCGGGGCTGATTCCGGAACTGATGGAGCGCGACGATGAGCGCGGGCCGGGATTCCTCTCCGGTCCGATGTCGAGCCTTTCGATGGGCGTCATGAGCCATACGCTGGGAGTGCCCGTGGGCCACGATGCGGTCTATCGTGCCCAAAGCGAAGTTATTCAGCGCTTAGGGCGCGAAAAGAGTTGCGTAATCGTGGGGCGCACGGCCGACTATGTTTTGCGTGACCACCCGCGCTGCATCAATATCTTCGTCTCGGCCCCGGAAGATGAATGTGTGCGCCGCCTGCTTGCCCGCGGCGACCGCCGCACGGAGGCCGAAGCCCGCTCTATGGTGCGCAAAATCAATAAGTTGCGCGCCTCTTACTATAATTTCTATACCGACCGCCAATGGGGCCACGCCGCAACCTATGACCTTACGGTCAATTCAGCGATGCTCCCGATGGAAGAACTCGCCGACCTGGTGGCCTCCTACGTCGAAAAGCGCCTGAAAAAAGCCTAAATTCGGCGGCGAGCCAGCACTTTGAGCGGCAGGTAGAGAGGCGACTGCGGGTCGAGGCTGTTGCGGCGCACCATCTGCGACGCATGGATATACTCGCCGTTGCCGGCATAGATTGCCACGTGGGTCACGCGCTTATTGCCGAAGAAAATCAAATCGCCGGGGAGGAGCGAGTCGGCAGGAACCTCAACACCCTCAAGGGCTTGCTGCCAGGCGTCGCGCGGCAAAGTGCGTCCCTGAGCCATATAGGCCATACGGACCAGTCCGCTGCAATCCATTCCCTTGCTCGAAAGGCCGCCCCAAAGGTAGGGCACACCCAGGTATTGCTCGGCCCATAGAGGGAGTTTCGAGCGGTCGAGCGGTCGGCTCTTAATCTCTTCAAGCGGCTCCACGGCATCCCGGGGAGTAAGAATCCGGCGCCCGTCGGGCAGTTCGAGCGAGTCGCCTACGGCGCGGAGAATGTCACCGTGAACAAGGTCGGTCCGACGGTCAACATCGTGAAACTCAAACGGAGCCGTGACCATCATCAGCGGCGCGTTGAGCCATTCCTTCATCTGCTGCGGGGACTTGAAGGCGAGCGAATGGTTGATAATCCACCCTTCGTAGCCGTCGGGGGTACGCACCCTGCTCCACTCCTTTCCGCGCTCCAGAACCTCGACGGGAGTACCCATCAGGGCCTGGCTGACCTGCTCGGCGCCATGGCGCGGCTCCGAGCGCATACTGACCACACTAAGGCGCGCAAGGGCCTGCTGCGAAAAAGCAGCGGCGGCGCCGCAGAGCAACGCCGCCACTGAAGTTATCAATTTCCGTTTCAAACCAGCGAGTTGATTACGTCCTTAATCTGATTGGCAAGTTCCTCGGCCTGCTCCATGGTCGAAGCCTCGGAGTAGATGCGGATAATCGGCTCGGTGTTGCTCTTGCGCAGGTGAACCCACTTGTCGGCGAAGTCAATCTTGACGCCGTCAATATCGGTGATTTCCTCGGCGGCAAACTTCTGCTTGACGGCCTCGAGAATGGCATCGACGTTGATTTCGGGGGTCAGTTCAATCTTGTTCTTGGCAATTGCGTAGGGGGGATAGCCGGCCTTGAGTTCGGTAACCTTCTTGCCGCTCTTGGCCATAAGGGTCAGGAAGAGGGCAACACCGACGAGGGCGTCGCGGCCATAGTGGAGTTCGGGATAGATAACTCCGCCATTGCCTTCGCCGCCGATAACGGCGCCGGTGCGCTTCATCTCGGTTA
>CAYUGU010000032.1:0-24191 GCA_964444345.1 uncultured Bacteroides sp. | reverse complement strand
GCGCAATGATGGCCTTCCTGTTCTGCGGCCTGACGATGAACGCCGTGGGTCGCGCAGCCTCACATATGGTTGAGGAAGTGCGCCGCCAGTTCCGCACAATCAAGGGCATCCTGACCGGAGAAGCCGAACCCGACTATGCTCGCTGCGTGCAGATCTCGACCAAGGGCGCACAGCGCGAAATGGTATTCCCCTCGCTGCTGGCAATCGCCGTGCCTATCATCGTCGGCCTAATCTTCGGCGTTCCGGGCGTGATTGGCCTCCTCTGCGGCGGCCTGAGCGCCGGCTTCGTCCTCGCCGTCTTCATGAGTAATGCCGGCGGCGCCTGGGATAACGCCAAGAAATATATCGAAGAAGGCAACTTCGGCGGCAAAGGCTCGGAGGTTCATAAGGCCACAGTTGTCGGCGACACCGTCGGCGACCCCTTCAAGGACACTAGCGGCCCGTCGCTCAATATCCTTATCAAACTGATGTCGATGGTTGCTATCGTAATGGCCGGCCTGACCGTTAGTTGGAGTCTTCTCGGATAATATTTCATTCCGTCAATACGTTAATTAACCAAAGAGAGGGCGCTCCCGACCGAGTGCCCTCTTCTTTAAATCAAACCCTTTTCCTCAAATTTATGAAACCGACTAACCTCCTGATTATGTCAGCACTTTCCCTCGCCGCCGCTTCATGCGCCCCCTCCGGGCCCAAAGCGCCGGAATCGTACCCTCAGGCGCCGACGGACTCAACCGTGACCGACACATACTTTGACCTGACGGTCGCCGACCCCTATCGTCCGCTCGAAAACGATACGGCGGCCGCTACCCTCGCCTGGGCCGCTGCCGAAAATGAAATCACGAACGCCTATCTCAACGCTATTCCGTTCAAGAACAAACTGCGCCAACGCATGGGCCAACTCGTCGACTACAAAAAGCAGGGCCTCCCCTGGCGCGAAAAGGACGGCAAATACTATTACTATGCCAACTCAGGCTCGCAGAACCAGTCGGTCCTCTACGTGAAGGACTCGATTGACGGCGAAGGACGTGTGGTCCTCGACCCGAATACGCTGAGCGACGACGGAACCGTTGCCCTCAACGACGTTTTCTTCTCGCCCGACATGAAATATATGGCCTACACAATCAACCGCAACGGCTCCGACTGGACCGAAATCTACGTCAAGGACCTCGCCTCGGGCAAGGACCTCGCAGACCATATCGAATGGGCCAAGTTCACTCCCGTGGCCTGGCAGGGCGACGGCTTCTACTATTCGGCCTACCCCGCTCCCGAAAAGGGCAAGGAGTTCAGCAACGCCAACGAGACCCAGACGGTCTATTTCCATAAACTCGGCACTCCCCAGTCCGAAGACCTCATAGCCTATCAGGACCTCGCGCACCCGCTCTACTTCCATTCGGCCCAAATCGACGATAAGGCAACCGCCCTTATGCTCTACATTGCCGGCAACGGCGCGGGCAACGCCCTCAAAATCAAAGACCTCCGCAAGAAGGACTCGCAATGGGTAACTATGGAACCGAGCCAAGACGAATCAATCTCGATTTTCGACGTCGAGGGCGATACGCTCTATATCGAAACCTCATGGGGCGCACCGAAAACGCGCATCATGACGGCCAACATCAACGCCCCCCAGCGCGAAAACTGGAAGGAACTCATTCCCGAGCAGGAAGGCGTGCTCGTTGGCGCCCAGCGTGCCGGCGATAACTTCATCTTCACCTACGAGAAGGATGCCGTCAACCACGCCTATCTCTATACTCCCGCAGGTGAACTTATTCGCGAAATCGAACTTCCCGGCCTCGGCTCCGTAGCCTTCTCGAGCAACGACGAAACTCCTGAGGTTTTCTATGCCTTCACTTCCTTCACCAACCCGAGCAATATCTACGCCTACGACCAGACGACCGGCAAATCCGAACTCATCCACGCAACGGAGGTGCCCGGCTTTAATCCCGACGATTACGTGACCGAGCAGGTCTTCTACACCTCGGCCGACGGCACTAAAGTCCCGATGTTTATCACCTACAAGAAAGGCACCGAACTCAACGGCGAGAACCCCACCCTGCTCTATGGCTACGGCGGCTTCAACGTTTCGCTCAACCCCGGATTCAGCCCGATGCGACTCATCTGGCTTGAAAATGGCGGCGTATATGTGAGCGCCAACCTTCGCGGCGGCGCCGAATATGGCGAGGAATGGCATAAGGCAGGAACCAAGATGCAGAAACTCAACGTGTTCAACGACTTTATCGCCGCAGCCGAATATCTTATCGATAATAAATGGACCAACCCCTCGAAACTTGCAATTATGGGCGGCTCAAACGGCGGCCTGCTCGTCGGCGCCGTGACCAACATGCGCCCAGACCTATTCGCCGTGGCTATTCCGCAGGTTGGCGTTATGGATATGATGCGCTATCATAAGTTCACAATCGGCTGGAATTGGGCAAGCGACTACGGAACCTCCGACGATTCGCCCGAGATGGCAAAATACCTCCTTGACTATTCGCCGATCCATAATATCCGCAACGACGGCACCCCCTATCCCGCCATTCTTATCACTACCGCTGACCATGACGACCGCGTAGTTCCCGCCCACTCCTTCAAGTATGCGGCAACGCTCCAGGCCGCCAACACCGGCGACAAGCCGAAACTCATACGCATCGAGAGCAACGCCGGCCATGGGTCCGGCAAGCCCCTGAGCAAGAGCCTCGACGAGTATGCCGAAGTCTACTCATTCATTCTCTATAACCTCGGAGTAAACCCTAAGTGAGACATCCGCTGCTAATTATCTCTCTGATTGCGCTTGCGCTCCATTCCTGCTATACGGGGGTGGAGCGCACTCCGCGCATCTCCGAAAAGCAAGTGCGCCAGCAGGTCGGCGCCCTTTCGGCCGAGGAGCGATTTCTCAACACGGTCGAAGGCCAACCGCCCTCGCTCTGGAGCCCCGGAAAGGTCTTCACCCTGACCTCCGGAAAGTTTAACCTTGCCTATCTCCCCGCTTCGGTTTCAGACAGCCTCGCCCCGGGCGACTCAATCTTCTTCGCCGAAATGAAAGGCGCCCGAACCCTTGCCGGCGCTGAAATGACCGACATAACTTTTCTCACCTCGCGAGGCCAAACCCTCACTCACCGCGTAGAAACACCCCTGAAGACCCTTCAGGAAAAATCCTCTCTGCTCCTCCCCTTTCTGGTCGAAGCCTCGGTTGTCGACACGGTCAAGGCGCTACTCAAGGGCCGCGACCTATGGACCACGACCGTGCGCCGCTATGACCTCGACGGCAACCCCGTCAAAGGACGCAAATTTCAGAAAATAACAGTAGCCGACGTCGTTGCCGGACGCGGCGAATTCCCCATAGAAGTAGTTTTCGGCAACGAGATGCTCCACCTCTCCGTCGAACCGGGGGCACGCAATACCCGCCGTTTTCCCCTGCTCTTCGCCCTTTCAGATCCCCGCAAAAACTATCGCCACATCTCCGACGCCAATTGGGACCTCATCACCCAAGGCCAGGTTAAAGACGGAATGACGATGGAAGAATGTCGCCTCGCCCTCGGCAATCCCAAAGAAGTGGAGCGCACGGCCACCTATGGCGCCCTCATAGAGCGCTGGACCTACGAAAACGGCATATACCTCCTCTTCTCCGACGGAGTACTGACATCGCACCGCTAAAAATGAAAAATTAAAAATGAAAAATGAAAAATAAGTAGGGAGGTGGCGATCTCCGAGCGCCACCACGGGGACGAAAAAAAAGAGAAGGTTGTCCGGGAGGCGGACAACCTTCTTTTTGTGGGGATTCAGGGGAATGGATTATTCCTTGACGCGCTCAACGTAGGAGCCGTTGCGAGTGTCGATTTTAACCTTGTCGCCGGTGTTGCAGAAGAGGGGCACACGAACGGTGGCGCCGGTTTCAACAGTGGCGGGTTTGAGGGTGTTGGTTGCGGTGTCGCCCTTGATGCCGGGTTCGGTATAGGTGATTTCGAGCACTACGGTGGTAGGCATTTCGCAAGTCAGGACGGTTTCGCTGGCAGCGTGTACCATAGCCTCGCAGATATCGCCATCTTTCAGGAACTCAACGCCTTCGATGCTTTCGCCGGGCACGATGATTTCCTCCCATGTTTCAGTGTGGAGGAAGTGATAGCCCATTTCGTCCTTGTAGGAGTACTGGTAGGGGCGACGCTCGATGCGCACTTCCTCAACCTTCACGCCTGAGTTCCAGGTCTTGTCGATAACGCGGCCGGTGCGAACGTTTTTCAGTTTGGTGCGCACGAAAGCCGGACCCTTACCGGGCTTCACATGAAGGAATTCAACGATAAAATAGTACTGGCCGTCGATGTCGAGGCACATTCCATTCTTAAAATCAGCAGTAGTTGCCATAAAAAAGTTTACTCGTTTAAATAATTGGTTTAACTCCGCAAAGTTACAAAAATTAAACGAAATAATAAAACATAACTCCAAAAAAGTTAGCGATGAAGAAATTTTACGGGGCCGGAAGGGGTCATACGGATATATAGTCCGGGGGTGAGATTGGTATGGTCGGCAACCCGGAGGCCCCGGAGGTCATAGACTGCGCCATCGAGCCCCGAATGGAGTTCACTGAGGGCAGAATCGCCGCCCGTCTCCGCCGACGGAAACAGCGGCAGCGACGGGAACCAATAATTCTGTATCATCGGATACTCACTGATTAGTTCCCCCTCCGACGAATACCGCCGGACAACGTAGACAGGCATTCCGAATTCGTGATATAGAGCCATATAGAGTTCGTCAGTTGCGGGATGAACGCCGATTGCACACCCATAGATTTTCCAGTCCTCGCCGTCATCGTCGAGGTCAATAATCAGCGTCTGTTCGCGCGTATCGCAGTCAAACCGATAGATTTTCGAGCCGTTAAACCAGCGGTTCGGCCCTCCTTTCCAGTAAAGACAGTTGCTGCAGGTAGAGGCCACGAACGCATCCGGCGTCCAGGCATACCACGAATTTGGAGGAGGATACATTCCCTCGGCAATAGGAACAATCTCATAATCAAGAGTCTGAGGGTCAAGGCGCACAATCGAATTGAGGGTAGCGCCCGTTCCCTGAACGTTTTTGGCAACCGAGAGCCAGAGCATCCCGTCTTTTGACTTGACAATCGAACCTATTCCTGCTCCCGGCTGAACAATATCCATCGAAATCCGGTCAACCACCTTATCCTCTGCCGGATCAACAACGAGAAGCCCGTATTGCTGATGAGCCACGAAGACGCGGCCGGCAGCGGACACCATTGTTCCCGACTGACCGTGATATAACGACCCCGCCGGGTCTGTATTCGGCTTGTCGTTATCGCCGCCGGCGTTCGGATTTGCCGAACCCTCGACCTGACCGGTAACCGTAAAGTTATCGAGATTAAAAATCCAGACTCCGTTGCTTGACGAAACGTAGCCCTTTTGCTCATTGACGCCGAGAAATCCCCGACCGTCACATTGCGCACCCGAGGGGTCGATAAGGGCTTGCTGATGAAGAATCTTCATTGTCCGCGCATCGGCCACGGTTATCCGCCCTCCGGCAATGTCGGCTCCGGGGTCTTTGTCCTGCTTGGCTATGAGATAAAGCCGCCCGTTCCAGACTGCGCCGAACTGGTTTGTGCATCCTAACTCCATTCCCGGATTTTCAGCCTGAATTATCCGATAGCGCCAGTAGTCTCCGTCGGGATCATCGGGAAGCAGATAGTTGACCGTCGAGTTCTGATGGCCATACCAGTCCTCGTTTATCCAGATGATTCCCTCGGAATAATCCGCCCCCGGGGAGGCAACGGGAAGTCCCGCTGCCCCCAGGAGGACGGCGATTGATGAAAAGAGTGTCTTCATTATCGGTTAATCCTGATCTTAACGCTCATTCCGTTCGAGCCTCGCAGAATATAAAACCCTGACTCATAACGAGGATAAACCACCTCGGTGCTATCTGCAACGTCGATGGTCTCTACCTGCTGGCCCGCCATATTATAGACCGCGAACGAAACGCCGGCAAGGTCGCGGAACGCGATAAAACGTCCGTCGGAATAAACCGTTCCGCCGCCAAGAGCCGACTCAATGCCGGTCGACTTGTCGCCAATCAGGATATTTACGTTCTGGGCTGCCGTCAGGCCGTTTGACTCGGCCATCAGCGTAAACGAGTGCTTTCCGTTGGCCAACGGACGTACGGTCAGCGTCTTGCCGCTGAGAGTCACTTCGGCCGCGAGTGTCTGAGGGGCCTCGTCCAAAAGGGCTGTCCCCGGAATCGAGAGATTGATTTCGGCCGGGTTACCATCTTTATCCTCCACGCTCTTGGTCAGATCAAAAGTATACTCGGAATCACACTCCGCAAGTTCCGGAAGAACAATATCCTCGAAGTTGATTTCCGGGGCATACTTGTCGGGCATCAGCGCGATGGCGGGGAACCAGAAATACTTGTCAAGTTCAATTGTATGCTTCATCTCGCCGGTTGTTGCATCCACAAAGTGGAGGCGGTTGCTTAAGGCCGCAGTGCCGAAGCCGGGCGTCGAGCAGTAGACCCAGGTATCCGTGCGCGGGTCATAATTCGGTGTGCCATAGCCCATTGAATATGTATGGTCCGGTTCGCTCCCATGCTTATAGAGCATCGTGAGTGTCGAGGGGTCTTCGACCTTGTCTATATCCCAGCGGATAAGGTCACCGGTCGACCCATTGAAGTTCCCGGTGCTCCAGAAGAGGGTGTTGGTCTTGGTCGATGCGCGCAGATTGCCGGGACGCCACGACCCGCTTGAACAGCCTATGGAGCCGGCGGTAACAGTCAGCACATCGCCGAGTTCAAGGGTCTCGGGGTCAATGGGTTGCAGCGACTTCGAGCATCCAATCCAAACGCGGCCGTCGAGCGAGCGGGCCACGGTCTGGATGCCGCTGATGTCTATTGTCTTGACAACCTCGTCGGCCTCCGTGTCAATCACGTAAAGCGCCGAGCCGACATGGACGGCAAAAACATATTTACCCGCCTTGACCATATCGCCCATCTGGCCGCTGCGACCGGTATCAATTCCTTCAATGTCGCTTTCGGCAACTGATATGCTCTCGTCGGTCATATACATTACGCGGACGCCCTTCGTATGGCTCAGGTAAACCTTCCCGGGATTGATGCCGACGCAGGCGCGTCCGTCGCCGCCGATTTCATCCACGCTGCCTATATGTTTCAGGGTCGACGCATCGGCCACTACCACGCGGCCACCGGTCTTGTCGCGTGTATCTCCCGCATCCCAGGCCTGCTTGGACATCACGATAAGTTTTCCGGCATAGATGGTCGCGAACTGCGATGTTGCGCCGAAAGCCTTATTGTCGTTCTGGTTGCCGTAGACACGATAGAAAACCTGTCCATCCTCGTCAATATAGTTGATTGAACCGCTGGTATGGGTGAACCATTCCTCGTTGAGCCAGAACATACCGTCGGCAAAGTCGTCGGCCGGCTTGTTATCGGGGTCAACGCCCTTGACTCTGACTGTATATTCCGTCTTGACATCCGTTCCGGGCACACTGAGCGTCATGGTCGTTTCGCCGGCGCGATGAGCCACCAGGCCCTTGATATTCGTATAGATGCTGACAATAGACTCATCGGCAAACTCAGCCTTGAAGTTGGCGAAATCGGCCCCTTCCGGCTCATACTTGGGCGTAATCAGCGTGCAACCCATATTCTCCATCTCAATTGTCTCTCCGACCGGATATTCGGCGAGATAAATACCCGTCACGGGATTGGCAACAAAGGTGCTCACCTTCATCGGTGTATCCGTATAAATGCGGCGCACCTCCGTTTTCCCTTCGCCCCAATCCTTTCGGATATTCAGATAAGGAAGTACGAGTGCCTCCGACGGGCTTGTTGCGGTTATGCGTAGTTGCATCGCCCCTTGAGCGGCGTTTGGTATGTAACCGCTATAGTTATTGGTGGTCGTCTCGTTATCAGGTTCGCGCACCTCGGCTGAATATTTCGCGCCATAGAGGTTCGGACCTTCATCGCAGACATTGGCAAGCATCGGGACCAGGCGCTGAACGCTCGAGCCGTTTTTGTCGGTTGCCGTGTTGAGTTCAACTTCCTCCAACGTCCATATTCCGAGTTGGTCGGCGGGGCGCAGATAGAATGTATAATCCTTTTCGGCGGGCGCAGTCGCATCAGCCGCAAGATACTCAAGCGAGATTCGGTCACCGCTGCTGACCGAGGTATTCCAGTCGGCTTCGCTATCGTTTACGAAGATTTTCCAGACGCTCTCGGCTCTGTTTATCTGCCAATGGTCATAGGTTGACGAACCTTTGGCGTCGGCATATTCGCCGCTTGCCGTGGCCACTCCGTCGGTAAGGCTCAAGGTTTCGTCGCCGATGCTTACGGCAGACGAATTGTCGCCGTTGGTATCGAATCCGAAGGCCACGAAGGCACCGCTGCCGTCAGCGAGCGCATAAAATCGCGGGTCGAGGGCAAGGGCCGACCTGATTACGCCCGCAACATCCGTATCGCCCGCAATGCTTACCGCCTCGGTCAGATTATCGAGCGCAAGGTCCTGATTCCAGTAGATTGACAATCCGACGAAGGACTCTCCCTCGCCAAGCGTGTTCTTGTAAGGGTCCGGAGCCGCTGCAAATCCCGGCGCCACGGACATGGCCGAAAGTGCGGCCAAAAAGACTTTTAATGTGTTCATGAAAAAGTGATTATTGATTGAAATATTTACGTGTTTCTCCATTTTTGCGCACTAAGTAGAAGCCGCGCGCAGGGCGTTCGGAAAGTCGGAGGCCTTCGAGCGTAAAGACCTCTTCAGCCGCCGGATTTTCAGCCGCCGGAGTGTCGATTTGCGTTGAGCCGTTTTCGTCTACATAAACCGGAGCGAGCCAGTCCGGGTCTTCGTCAGCATCGGGAGCAAAGGAGAGATATTTCCAGGCCTGCACGTCTCCGTCTTTCAGGCGGACGCTGCTCATTCCGAGGCCCGAGTAGGCTAAATTACCGAGGTCGCCGGCCTCGCCGGTCCAATAACTCCAGTAGCCGTCATACCATCCGCTGTTCCAGATTCCGGCGTCCGGGTCAGTGAGGTTCCACCAGTCATAATCGTAGGCCGGATAACCATAGACCGTAAAATTGAGCGGATGGGTTATCACATGGCTGCTTTTCGCTTCTTCTATAGCCTCCAGGGCCATGTCGAGGGCGTCGGAGCCGGGGGCTGACGTCTGCCCCATCGACGTGTTCGGGTCGAAAAAACCGAACGAAATGCGCGAGTCGGCCGAGGCGCCGTCGAGATTGTAGGTCAGCGACTCGAGCAGGTCGGAAACCCGGTCGGCATAGCCTAAGCCGTCGAGCGTATAGCCCATCTCGCCGGTCATCTGAACCAAGGCGCAAAGCCTCGATGAGTTCCCCGCGATTTTCGTCACGATTTCAAGCCCGTCAGGCTCATCGCCATCTTCCCAGCGGTAGCCCCAGACAAGAGCGCCGGGATTGGCCGACCCGGGCGTATCAAACTGAACGACAAGGGCTGCGCGGTTCGGTCCCGTTCCGCTCCAGTGGCGAATCAGGTCAAGGTCGACGGTCTGCGCAGCCGCTCCGGCCGCTGACGTCAGGACTGCAATCAAGAGTAGTTTTCTTCTCATAATCGGTTTATTTAATTATTTGTGATTAACATTGGTTCTATATGCAGGTCTTGGGCGCGGCTTAGTTCGGTGGAGGTCTCGCCTAGCCAGCCGCAATATTGGTTCAGGCCGGTATAGACCCTGATAAAGTCGGCACCGGGAAGGTCAATGGGGCGACCTTCGGAGTCTACGGCCCACGAGATGTCGAAGGAATTGAGGTCGGCATACTCGTTGGGGTGGTTGTCGACATACCCCCAATCGTAGGCGTAGAGAATGAAGTAGCGGCCTATTCCGGAGGTGTCGATTCCATTCGGGGCAAGGCAGGTCCCGGTAAAGGAAATCCGGTCGGCGGCTACCCATTGGGGCCAATAACTTTGGTTATGGAAAATGTTTTTGGCTATATACCCCGACTTGCCGGTCGAGTCGGTCCAGGGAATGTAGGTCAGGTCGTCAAGATAGCCGTCTTCATCTTCCTCGGGGATGTGCGCGGGGTCAGGTCGGTAGTAGGTGATTTGGTAGTGATGGAGGGTCGAGGGCATTCGGTATTCGCTCCCGGCGAGTTCATACCAGGGGTCATCGGGCTTGCCGTTGCAGTTCGCGTCATAACTGACCATCACTATTCCCGGCTCTGCCGAGCCTCCTTTTTTCTCAGGGTTAATCAGTTCATAGAAGGCGTTGCCCCAGATTCGGAAGTCCGCCTCGCCGGGAATGTTCATAACCGTATGGTCGAACCCGAAGGTAACGTAACCCCCATAGCCTCCGAGGCTTATCATTATGCCGTTAGTGCCTGAAATGGATTCCTCGGCCTTCTTGAGTATCGCTTCGTAGGTGTCACCTTCCTCAAATCGCGGCATCTCGTTGACAAACTGCCCGGGCGCGGGACAATATTCATAGACCCGCGAAATGTAAGGGCTATACTCCACCTCTTCGTGCATCACTATTACCTTGAACTCGAAATCGTAAGGGGTCTTGTCGTCTTTTATCCTCAGTTCCAGATTGTAGGTGCCCTCATCGGCCGCAATGAAGATAAAATCGCGCTCGGTGCTGACCGGCTCACCGTTGACCAGCCATTCATATTCTTGCCCGGTGAAAGCCGGATGCAAATCGAGTTTCTGCATACGGGCAATATAGTAAACATCGTCAATCCCGAGGCTGACCATCGGAATATCCGATTCGCAGCCGGCAAGTAAAATCGTTAGTGGCAAAAGCAGTTTCTTCATTTTTTCAGAAAGGTTATATGTGCGGGAATATCGCCGGTCCGGACGCTCCATTTCTTATATCCGTCGGGCGAAAAGCAATAGAGCGTGCCGGAGGACACATAATTTTTCGCATCGGTCACGAAGATATCGCCCGTTTCGGGGTGGACCGCGATTCCGTAAGGGATGGTGATTTCCCGCTCGGTTCCGTCGGCTATGAAGTTATTGGAAATGACCTCTTTGGTCCGTACGTCTATAACTCCGTAACTGATTGTGTTCGACTGGCTGTAGTTACTCCACTCGTTAGCGTAATAGTACATCCGGTCCTCAAAAAACGCCATATTTGAGCAGGCAATCTGAATAGTGTCCGTGACGACCATTTCGTTAAACCCGGGCTTTTTCTGCATCACGTAGAGCCGCGAGGGGCGCGACTGATAGTCGCCCCGCGAAGTGACCCACAGTTTGCCGTAGCGGTCTTTTTTCAGTCGGTGGAGGTTGATTCCCACAGGAATCTGCCCGACTTGCTTGAAGTCAATCATCTGGATTACGGAGACGGTATTGTCATAGTTCGGTGCACGATAACCTCCGGAGTTGGCCACATACATATAGTCGTCGAGAATCTCCATCTCTTCGGGCTGATAGCCTACAGTGACTTTGCGCGTAACGTTAAGCCGGAGCGTATCGACCTCGTAGACAGCACCTTTCGGAGCATTGGGGTCAATCAGGACCGGACCTACATAGGAACTGACGTAGGCCTTGCCGCGATGAAACCTCACATAGCGGCAGTTAGGAATGTCAATCTGACCGAGACGCAGGCCGCTCCGGGCGTCGAGCACTTCGACCTTATGCGAGCAGTTCACTACTACGTAGAGTTTTGACCCGTAGATTCCGATGTCGTTGCCAACGTCGCCCAACTCCTTGACGACGTTAGGGTTCTTCTCAGCATAGAGATTGCGAGCGTAAAGGCCCGTCATGTAGTCATAGTAGTCAAGCGTACACTTATTTGAGCCCATGTTGCCCTCATTGACAAGATAGAAGCCGCGGATATCAGATGCGGGGCGTTCGTCGCCGATAATCTCATACTCCGTAGGGACCACAAGTTCGTCTTCCCGACAACTTGTGGTCACCATCAGGAGCGGCAGAAATAATATAATTAAGGAAAAATGTTTCATCTTAAACCATAAACTATAAACCATAAATCATAAACCATAAACCATAAACCATAAACCATAAACCATAAACTATAAACCATAAACCATAAACTATAAACCCCACATCATATCTCCACGGTAAGCGTAATCCGATAGTTCCGCTTCGGCATCGGATAGTTGAGAATTACGTCGTAGTCCTGGCTCAACAGATTGTTGACTTCAGCAAGAATACGCGCCTTGGCCGCCCCGAACCGAAGGTCATAGCCGACGGAAAGGTCCGAGGTATACCAGGGCTGAGTGAAGTTATAGCGTATGTTCTCCTGTTGGTTATAGCGGGAGCCTACGTAAATGAAACTGTAGTTGAGGCTCAGGTTGCGCCACGAGGCATTGACGGCCACCGAGCCGGAATGGTGCGGAATGTACGGAATCTGATGTCGATAGTAGTTATCGGCGGGATTTGTGATGTCTATGGCCCGCTGGTAGGTGTACTGTCCCCTGACGGTCAGCGCCGTCTCTTTCAGCGGGTTGAAGGTCAGCAATCCGGTAAGGTCGATACCGCGAATATCCACAAGCCCCAGGTTCAGCATGGTCCAGCGGAACTGCTGCCCCTTAGGATAGGCTATAATCTTATCCTTCACCCGGTTATAGTAGCCGTCGCAACTGAACCGAAGGTTGCTCAGGAAGCCGCGACGCGACTTTTCTACCAACAGCCCGACGTTATATTGCTCTACCCTCTCCGGGTTAAGTTTCGAGTTGCCCATGTCGGCATAGTAAAGGTCGTTAAACGTGGGCATACGGAATGAGCGCTTATAAAATCCGCGCAGGCTAAGCACCTTTGAGCGCAACGGATAGCCGGAGATATAGACCGCCGGGGTAAACACCGACTTATCTGTCGGAGCCTCTTGCCCTCGCAGATTATCGTGAACAAAGGTCATCAACCCGCTGACGGTCAACGACAGGCGGTCGAAATCAAACGCCGAGGCGAGCGAAACCAAGTTCGTATAGCGGTCGGGCTTGGCAAACCCATACATATCGGCGTCGAGCGAGTTAAACATAAAATCATAACTTGCCGAGGCGCCCCACCATGAGTTTATTGAAAACATATTGGCGGTCGAGAAGTAGACTTCGCGCTGACGATACAGGTTGTCAACCTTGACCTGCTTGTCGTCATTGTTGACATAGTGGGTGCGGTAAAAGGCATACTTGACGTTCTCCAGTGAGGTCCATCGCCCGAACGAGAGCGTGGCCGACCCCTGGGCAAACGAATTTGTATCCCAAATGCGCTCGCCGCGCCGCCAGACGTTATTGACAATCGCACCCGGAACCCCTCGCTCCGAATTGTAGTTATAGGCCTTGAAATTCCAGTTTCCGCAGCCCATTCGGCCGTTGAGATTGACCTCGAGGCGCGTCGCGTTTATGTCACCGTTCTGGCGCACTGCTGTAGTGTCATAGGCCAATTCGCCGGCCGGGTTTACCCGTCGGTATCTGAACTTATACTTACCGCTTGAGTTGAGCCATTCGGCGCTGAGCGACGCACTTATCCGCTCCGAAAGTTTCAACTCAATCAGGGCCGAGGGGTTCAGCAGGTCAAAGGACCCGAAACGCAACGCGGCGCGGGCATGAAAGCGCTCATTGCCGCGAAATTCCGGACGGCGAGTGCGCAGATAAACCGTTCCGGCATTGCCGAAATCGCGTGCCGGCTGAAGCAGTCCGCTCTTCTGGCCGTTATGGAGCGACAAAGCCTCGATATTGTCGAGCGAGAACTGTCCGAGGTCTATCTGGCCGTTTTGCGCGTTGCCCAACTGGACCCCGTCGTAAACCACTCCGGTATGGTTCGTGCCCATTGAGCGCACGTTGACGGTCTTGATGCCGCCAACGCCGCCATAATCCTTTACCTGCACTCCGGCAAAGTAGCGAAGGGCGTCAGCGACACTATTGCTGCTCAAGCCCTCCAGTTCCTTACCCGTCAGGGTCTGGACCGGGATTGTCTCCTTTTGCTTCGCAACTGCGGTCACAACTACCTCACGCAACTTAATCGAATCCAACGGCTCCGCGCCTGAGGCGACCAACCCGCATAATGCTCCGGTTAAAACAAATCTAAAACGATTGAATGTCATTTATTTTATTGATTTTCAGATACAAAAAAACGCTCCCGTTTGCACTGATGTGACTCAAAGTGCTTACGGGAGCATAATTCGGTATCAAAAACCAATTCTCAAAATTTAGGAGAACCGGAGTAAAATGACGGCAATTTCAAAAGAAACTTCATCAGACCTGAACCCATAGTCCCGTAGGCGGTATCACTTAGCGAAAATGGCAGGTCTTCTGACTTATCCCGGTTAATTCCGCGCCTTCCCGGTCTGCGATAGACCAGTGGCCGGTTGCGGATAACCTTCTGCTCAAGAATCAATCTTCTCAAGCGGGATTTACAGCAGCGGGTACTGTTGAGGACTTTCACCTCATTCCCTTTTGATGCCCCTTAGTGCCTCCCCTCCGGGAGCGCAGGGCAACCATTTCACCCGCAAAGTTACGAAAATTTTTTCTTCCGCCAAAATTCCCGTTAAACCTAATCCAAAATTTACGGTCAAAATCTTAGTATGAAACGTATTATCACCATTTGCTTATTCTGCACTCTCGGTTGGGCGGCTACTGCCTTCGCCGACTCGTTTTCAACCCATTTAGACGAAATCCCCGGCGGATACAACTATATTCTCTACGAGCCGGACTCAATCTCCGACTCTATGCCCCTGATTATCAGCCTGCATAGCCGCGGAGCCTCGGGTTCAGACCTTTCGAAAGTTGACCGCTTCGGGACTATCGACGCCCTTCGCTCCGGCATGAAACTCAATGCCTATGTTCTTGCCCCTCAGGCCCCGGGCGACAATTGGGACCCCGAACGGGTGATGGCTACGGTCGACCAAGTCGCCGCGTCTCACGCCATTGACCCTAACCGAATCTACGCTATCGGAATGAGTATGGGAGGTAATGGAGTTGCCGACCTTGCGGCGGAATACCATGACCGGATTGCAGCCGCAATAGTCCTGGCCGGGTCTTTGACTCGAGGGGATGTTAGCAACCTTAACAAATTGCCGCTCTGGATAATCAGAGGCAAGAAGGACCGCGAAGACGCTATTTTCCGTACCGACAAAATGGTAAAACAAATGCGCACTCAGCCCGACAAAGCCCCTCGCCTTGTCTATTCAAAAGTTCGCGGTCTCGACCATCGCCAACACGAGCGGATGCTTTATATGCACTGCTTCTACGAATGGCTTATGTCCCACAATCTGACTGACTCGAACCGCGCGGTCAATGCGACAATTGACATCACCCCCGCCCTGCTCAAAGACGCATACAAGGGCCTGAAACTGCGCGCCGAATCAGCCCCTATGCGTCAAAGCCGCCCGAAAGGCTCCCGACGGATGCCCTACGGACGGCGATAAATCCTTTATTTCCTAAAGGCGCCGTTTTTTTATTCGGCGTACAAGTTTTCTTCCTTCTGGGGAATATATTTCTCGACGAGTTCGGCGATTTTCTCCACGTCGGGCGTCTTCGACTTAGCGTCGACAAGCGTCCAGACAGGAATCAGGTCGGGGTCGGAAGCCGACTGGAAATCGGCTGCATCCTCCGAATAGTCGCCATCTTCAATCGCATCCTCCTCGATTGCATACTCGCTGAACGCGATTGCGCGGTCAGCATCCTCGCGGCGCTCAACGCCAACAATCAAAGTCGTAGGGATAACGCTCAACTGAGGGTCCTCGCCCCAGCGTCCCGGATTGTTAATAACTTCTGCCACTGTCTTGGCAATAACGTCTGTAAGTTCTTTCCTATTCATAATCAAATCTTTTCCAATATAACACCACATCCCCGCCAAGAGTTCACCCTCCCCCCCCCACGATGCATTTCCCGCACCGGTCCCGGGCTTAAATCAGTTTGGCAGATTATAACGTACTATATTTAGAATACTTATCGAATAGGGGTTAGAGCCGGAGATAGCCAATGGCGCTTGCGAAAAATACGGTCGGATTGGATTCATATCTCTCGGAGTGATGTCATGGATGAAAATGTAATTTTCGAGCGCATTGAAACCTTGCGGATTATACGGACAGAAGGGAATAGCACGGTTATCAAGGTCGGGAATGATTTCAGATATATTCGCCGTGTCAGGCAGGAACGGCCATTTGTCGCGATTCTCCAAAGTCACATAATGCTTCATCGTGAAGTTCCTGAGGCCTCGAATAACGGCATTATTCAGGTCGCTATTTTCTTTTATTATGAGCGATAAATAATTTCCTGTTTCATAACCGGCGAAAATGGGAGCCCACATAATGGAATCAAGCATTTTGTCCTTGTAGCGGTCATAATACTTGTCTAAACGGTCATTTGTCAGGACTGCGCGGAAGGGATAAGGAACCTCAGGGGTCATTTCCCCGAGTTCTTTATTCACGCTCTTAAATAACTTCAAAACGCTATCGTTGAAGTTATGGAGTTTTTGAGTCTGAGACTGTAACCATATCCGGTAATTTTCGGCTTCTTTCAGTATGGTTCCATGAATATGCCCTCTGATGCCCAGACCGGTTTTCTTAGCCTGAATCTCAGAAATCTTATCTGCATGGAGTTGAATCTCATCTCGAAGGTCCTGGCAATATTTGCGCCAATTATATTCATAGGCGGTAAACAGGCCGATGAAAAGCAATGTTAATACCCCGGAGATGAACCAGGACCATTTTTGGCGGTAAAAGAAATATAGAAGCACCCACGAGACGAGGGTCAAAGATCCGAGTTTAATCAGTTGAATAATATAACTCTTCTTAAAGGCTGAAATTTTATCGTTCATCGACGATTGCAGGTCGGAGATGATGCAATTTTCTTCAAAAATCTGCTCATCAAGAGCCCTCCGGGCCGCCGCCACCAATTCAGCCTGATTGTTGACGTTGCCTAAGGTTGCGATATTTTGAGCCCAATCAGACCTTAAACCGGCGGACTTGACAGCAAGTTCTTCCAACTCATGATTATCCTCAACTATTAAATTCTGCAGAATGGCAGCCTGAATATTGCTGTCATTCAGATTAAAGTTGATAGTTTGCTTTCCGGGCATATTTCGCTCGGATTGGCCTGAATCCGTAACCTTGGTTATTATGCAGGCCTGCAGAAAGTACTTTTGGGCATAGGTATACGGAATGTAGCAGTAGCCTTTATCGCCAAAATCCGTACCCCAGGAATTGCGGACAACAAAGATTTTCTCCTTGTCTGAAAATCCGCATACAACCATAGCATGGTTGCCATGTCCGTCCTTGCGGTCTCCACTTGACAGTTCCTTACCCGAAGGATGCTTGATAAAGCCGCTCTGAGTTTCTGAGAACGAGTCAAATATTCGTGAGGCCACTAATACGGGGTAGCCGTCTTCGAGGGCGGATTTAATATCGCTGAGAGTCGTGTTTACTGTTTTGGCTTCAATTACTTTGCAGTTGCGGGCGCTATCTTTGGCCTCTTCGCTTGGAGCCACCGCGAAAATATCCTGATTGTAAGGCATAAGTGATTCAATACATATGCCTTTTTCAGTAGTGGCCTTAATTACATCATAAAGAGAGGCTCCGCTGTCAGCAGAGGTCTTGCCGGCTCGTTCTCGGGCGTTCCAATACAGATAGGCGGGGCTGTAGCGTTGATGGTCACGCCTGAGGGCCTCGATAACCGAAGAGACCGCAAAGGACGCACAACTGCCCTGTTTCCCCTGATTCCTTATGGGGGCGAACAAGCCTCTTAAATCTACATTTTCAGTCCTGACCTCATGAGGTTCATAGGTTTGTTCAAGAGGTTCAGTGTCAATATTCAGGTCTAACTTATAGCCTATTCCACCGAATCTGTATTCGTTTCCCTCAATATGGGTATTTGAACCGGAGGCGTCTTTTCGCTGAATGTTCAGAGCGGCAAGTTGCTGTTGGCGATGACGATTGGCAACGGCAATGTTTCGCATACAATGGCGAATCCTCTTTATCTCTTTTTGAGAGACATCTTTAAGTTTTTCCTTATTGATGTCGAGAGAGATAAAGAAGTCGGCCGATTCATCAATTATATCATCGATAATAATTTCATCAGCATCAACTGAACTGGAATCGAACATAGTGCAGTCATCGCCTAAAATCAACGATAGAAGCGCCTCGCTCTCAAAAATTGATATCTTGCCGCTTGTCAGCAGCCCGTTTATATCGCTTTTAAGTTGGGCTATCAGCCCTTTTATCGGAGCGTCGATAGCCCCCACGATATCCGATGGAGTGGTTCCTCCGCTTAATGCAAGTTGGGCTGTTGCGTTGGCAACCGTTGTGTTATAACACGAATGAATCGAATCGACGGTCGATTTTAATATCGGATTAGTCTTTTGCGCAAGCGAGTTGATGTTAAAGACAGGACTTTCGCCATTAGGCCGAATACCCTGTTGCAGTATGCGGTCAATGAGTATCTTATTGCGGATATAGGTCTTATAATACTCCAAGTCGAATATTATAGAGGAGACGCCGAAGGTTTCAAACGGATACTCTTCCGAGTCGATTACCGTATGGTGAATCGAAAGATAATGCTCGCACATTATGGCCGCGAACTCAGCGCAGATGCGTGCCATTGAATCTTCATTCAGATCCAACGAAACATTATTCATATTCTTGTTGGCTACCAATCGCAACGCGCTGATAGCCGGACGTATTTTGCGTAAGGCCCTGATGTTTTCATCAAAGGAACTTCTGTAAACGTCGGGGGCCTGACGTTCCAAAGGGTCAGGTATAAAGCAAGAAACTGCATCGTGGGTAAATCCCGCAATCTCTACATGGAAATTGGATTCACAGCGGCCTATTGCAGAAACGAGTTCCCGGATAATATCAATAACTTTATCAGTATAGAGTTTGGCCCATATCATCACAACCATTGACTGATTACCGGGATGGGCAACCGTGACCTTTCGACCATACAGGCTCTCAAAAAAGTTAAAGAGACCCGTTTGCCGTCCTTGTTTATCAATGCTTACTCCGTCGAATGAGTCGCCTTTCTCGTCGGGGGACAAGATGAATTTGCCCTCCCCGTCCGTTGTCAGAGAAATGGCGGTAAATAAAGAAGCCTCGAAATCAGGATGAAGTTGCCTGAATATCTCAGAAAACTTATCTCTGAAGGTGACTAACTCTTCTCCTATAAATATATGGACTATATGCTGCATCCGACGTATAACAGACGTTGACCTACATCTCAGAGTTTACATAGTTAACCTCATCCGTCAACTGTTCTACAATCCTCTTGTATAAAGGATTAGAGAAATCGGCCTCAGCAAGGTCATTCAGAGAATACTTGGCGAGATAGTTGCTCTTGGCGTCGGCAAGTATTTTGTTAATCGCATCCTGACCTTCGGATTTAATACGGTTGCGCATATATTCTTCATATTGCGACTGAAGGCGTACGGCTTCCCGCTTAAAGTTCTTGAAGGCTTCGTCGCGATAGGCCGTGCCGAGTGACGTCTGATACCCGAAGAGGGCTCTCGACTTGTTGCTCTCGTCCTTGTAGTGGTATACTCCGTTAGCGTCGCGGGTGATAAGTCCGAATATCAGACCTTTAACCCAGAGTTCAATGCTGTTGTCTGACTTCTCGGCAGGCAGTACGGAGAAGCCTTCACGCTCCATAGCGATTCGCATATCTTCGTCGATAAAACAGGAGTAGGCGGTATGGCGCGACATATAATTGTCGTGGGCATGGCGATAACTGTCAGTCCCGGCAATTGCGAATGTCGGGAACACCCCATACTGATGGTATATGACAATACGGTCGCGGGAGCCGATTGATGAGAAATACGTCTCATGCATTTCGCCCGCAGGAATGCACTTGTCGAGGTCGATTATGCGTCCTTTAAGTCCGGTCGTCGACTGTTCCTGCACACCTATATAGAAATAATTGTTAAGTGTAGGATTCATATGCCCGCGATAGTTCAACGGACACATAGGACTCGACAGGGCAATTGCGCGACTAATAATCTTCTCGACTTCTTCTTTGGGCATTTTGGCCAAGGCATCTTCGACGCTCATAGACTCCCATACACCTCCGGCGCTATGTCCCGAGGTGTGGTCGAGCATATATTTCGCAACCGTTTCGGGGGCAAGGTTGTCGAATCCCGACACCTCAACATCCTTTGGAAGCGAGAGGACAAACTGATTTACGCTGACGTTCTCCGGATTAACAACTACCTGATTTACATAAGGCTGAGTGAGGTCAATCTCAAAGAGCCCGCGAGGAGCCATCAGGCTATTGCTCAAGGCCGCTATGTTGTTACGGAGAATCTGGCATGCGCTGCGAATACATGACTCTACGTTTTCCGCCTTGTCGTCGGCGGCCGTAAGTTCCTGCATCAACCATGTATAGAAAGTGATAGCGCCGTTACGACGATGTATTTCACGGTCGTTAACAACGGCTGCCGCTACAACCGCACAAAGAGTTTCGACTGCCTCCTGAACCGCCTTAGCCCGTCCAAAAAATTTGCCATTTGCGGCCTTGTATTCTTCTACCGCAGTCTTAACGGCGCTATTGCGGGCGTTGACGGCATTCAGTAATGCCTCGCGCTCTTCTCTCATTTCTTTCAGGCAAATATTGATCTGAGCGCGTACCTGTTCGATAAATTCCTTTGTATAAACCGGGCCCTTGGTGTTGAGCAGTTCACGAATCTTTGCGTCAAACGATTCCTTAACCGTCTTCTTGAGGGCTTCAACTTTGGCCGTAAGTTCTTCCTGGTTAACTGCTACGCCTGACAGGTTGCGGTAGTTATTGATATCGGCCTGAGGATTGGCTTTATCGTAGATGTCCTGAAGAACCGTCTGGGGGTTCTTGGGCAAGAGAAAATCTATAACGTCATCCCGTCCGTTGTTCTCGCGAATGTGTTCTGAGTCAATCCAGTTGCTCGCTTCGATATTATGATTGCTGCCGATAGACAGAAGAGCGGCGGCGATTTCTTGGGCGGCCTTTTGGGCGTACAGGTTGGAAAGTTCCGAGGCCCGGAATGTAATCTCGCTCATTCCGAGAGTGCCCATAACGGCGCGTTTATTGGCGATGTCATAGTCTCCCGAAGTCATATCGCGCTCAAGATTGTTTGCCACGCTTTGCAAGCCGCTCGACAATTCGCCTGCGGTGACAACCATAGCCATACTCATCATCTGCGACAAGTGGTCACTATGGTTAACAACGTCGCCGTTCAGATTCCGGTTGCTGATGGCTATAATCGTGTTAAACGGAGAGCCGACAAGGGTGCGCTGCTCCGTAAGATAGTTTACCGGAGTTTGCTTGTCATACACGAAATGCATCATGTAGTCAAGGTCAACCAACGAACCGCATCCATTGGGGAATAAACGTTCCTTGCCAAACGTAAGTTGAGCGTCGTAGACGTCAGGAAGGACCATATATCCGACAATCTTAGAAGTCTGCGGAAGAGCCTGTTCTCTGAATATGTCTTTAACAAGATAGCCCATATCAATGAAGTTTCCCGAACCGGTTCCTCCGGCAATTGAGAATACTATATTGACTTCGACATCATTTGAGATGAGATCATATTTATCATTATGAACAGTCGTGAGATTGCGTACCTGATTGAGCGCATTCTGAATGTTCATTCGCGACTTCTTATAGTTGAATGAAAAAGCAATACGACCATTGGTGCGCACCATGCCACATCCGTTTTCCAAATCCGCTACGGCCTGAAGATTCCTATCAGGAAGCCAACTGAGTTCCGCACGGTTACGGCTCACTTTATCTTTTGCTTGGGTCACCATTATATCTGATGACTCCGCGGGATCGAACTTGACTTCGCCATATATAGAATTGAGCGTGTAGCCCTTGTATTGGTTCTTGTCAGAATCAAATGCAAGGAACTTTATCATCGGAGGAACTTCGCCATACGTCTCGATGAAAGCACGTTTTGTGTGCAGCAAGGTTTTGAAACCCGTTCCACCCAACCCAATATACAGGGTGCGTTTAAGTTTTGGTTTTGGAGTCATAGTATAAGTTTAGTTTATGTTAATATCAAATTTTGTTGACGGAGCGCCCGGATCAAATACCTTATATTCGCAGTTTCGCGTCCAGATCGGAGTGGGGTCGCTTATCAGTTCTCCCGAAGGGCATCTAAATCTCATATTCTTGCCCGACGGGGTAATTTCAATGAGACATGGCCACAACGGATTTACATGATATAAGATCTTCCCTCTCCATAAACGGTCAAACCAGCCTTGAGGATTCGCTTTTGGTCCTATAACTACCATTCGATAGCCTTTCACGCGAATCGACGCGTAATAAGGACTCTGAATATTTATGATACCCCGGCTGAACTTAGGATATTTTTGATTACGTATTACGGCAAACCAGAGTATAAGCAACAAGGCTATGACACCAAGGAGTACCCATAAGAGAATCTCAACGAGACTCATCGACGTTTTATACTCGCCGGAAAGACTTACTGTTGCACCTTTGGGGCGAACGCCGTTAAAGCGGTCAAGATTATAAGAATCTATTTCCACCAACGTGAGGTCAATTGTATTGTCTTCATCCTGCTGACTTACGAGCAATTCAATTACAGCCGGCTCATTGGATTGAATCGCAATTGTACTGTCATTGCCTATAGGACTTCCATTATAAAGCATTGTAGCCGCCGAAAGGTCTCTATCGGCCTTTACTTTAAATAAAGCGACGCTCCCGTCGCGATGAGCGGCTTCGTTAAATTTCGGATTGAGATCCCAGCGGAGTGTATCGATTGGATTGCCCTTAATCCAAAGAAATGGTTTAACGCGGTCGACAGACGATGAAATCGCTCCATTTTCGTCAGATGTTGTGTCCAACGTGCGTAGCGGAGTGTTGTGCAGAACGACATCCAGGTCCGGATTGGTAATAATAACATCCGGACTTTCTACGGTAACCGACAGGTCAACGGTCTGACCGCCCATAATCTTATTGAGGGTCTCAATATTTTCGCCATGTTTGGACTCGACATGCAGAATCATCTTTCCTTTCTGAATCTTCCCTCCCTTTACGGAAAAAGAAACATACGGATTACTATCATTTGCAAGCGATGCCGAAAATATGCCCGAATTTGAGAAGCCAAGCGGTATATCAATCGGAAGGTCTCGTGTGTTAATATGGATTACATCCTCAGAAGAACAACCGAACGACGGAATCCCTGCCGAAGCGTCGATGTTATATAGGTCCTGACAAAGGTCAATGGCCGATTGCACACCCTCGGGCAAAGTCGCGCCCTTAGTAAGTTCAACATAAAACCCCTTGGTATTGCGAAATTTACCGCAAAATTCCCGGAGGATAGTTGAAAGACGTCCCTGAGAGTTAACGTTATCCTGACCATCAGTCAGCAATACGATGTAATTATCACACGCCGGGTCAACATACTTCTCAGCAGTCAGCCACGAATCGCAAATATTTGTCCCCGTGATATTTTGGACATATTGGTCCAGAACATTGTTAATATTCGGCCAATTGATGTTTCGTAAATCTACTTTAATAGGATGATGAACTCGATCCTGAAAAGGCAAGACTGTAACCAAAGCGTTAGGGTTCTCCTGTGCTTCCTTTTCTAACTCCGACTTCAAAAAATTTTTAGTTTGATCCCATATGTTGGGAGCGCCATTATGTCCGGCCATAGATTTGGTACAATCAAACACATAAACAGTGTTGCGCTGTCTGCCAGACTCCTGACAAAAGGCGATAAATACAACCAGAGATGCAATAAGCGCTATCGTTATTCTTTTCATATCGGCAAAGATAGTTAAAAATATTGAAACGCACAAGACCCCAACAAACAATAAGGCGCAGTCAGTCTCAAAGCGCCACCAACGGGGACGAGAACCTCCCGGTTCTCGACGAATCGCCGGATTCGTTTGTGGTGAAAAAAGGTAGGGAGGTGGCGATCTCCGAGCGCCACCATCAGGAACGAGAACCTCCCGGTTCTCGACGAATCGCTAGATTCGTGCTCGCGGAAGAGTATGGAGGCGGCGATCTCCGAGCGACGCCACTGCGTCGAAGGCATTGCGGGAGATGGGTGCGCCTCGGCGATGCGCACCTCCAGGTTTCTTCGAAAGTGTTGCGGCGTCAGGTTTACGGCGACGAGACGTCGCCTTTCCCTTGGAGGGTGTGTAATGGTGCATCGGCGGAGCGATGCACCTCCCGGTGTTTTTTATATAAAAAAAGGAGGCCGACTTTGTGGGTCGGTCTCCTTGGGGGAAGGGGCGGTTACCTACTCTCCCGCTTTCGCAGTACCATCGGCGTGG
>CAYUGU010000031.1:0-24197 GCA_964444345.1 uncultured Bacteroides sp. | reverse complement strand
CTATGGCTTTTTACAAACTTTGTCACTAATTTTGCACTTGCTTGTTGAAAGTACGTTGGCCGCAAATGGCTGTCACTTTTGCGTTTTTCAAAAAGATTAACTAACTTTGCGATATGATTATTAGGGATAAACTCCATAGAGCGGAAATAAAGCAGTCTCTTCTTGACAAACTCAAGGAGGAACACGCTTTCTGGTCCTACGAATCTGATTCGGTCTCGCTCGATTCCGTTTCAGACAATCAATTGATTGCCCTGACTATGCGTTATCTTGATCTCCCGGAAATAAATCAACTTTTTTCGCTTTTCTCAATGCGAAAAATAAAAAATGCGTGGCGAGAGATACTCGTTCCGGAAGGCGAATATCTCTATACCCTGAACCGCTTTTTCTCCTGGTATTATTTCAAGGCAAAAAAGCCCGACGCATATCTTAAAACCCTGCAAACCCGCAACCTAAACCGCCTAATCGGCGCATAACAAAAACCATGAACGGTCTTGCACCTCAGACAGAAAAGATTTTCGAAGCAATTTCGCGATTAGAATGTATTAAACCTTACGTTTTAGTCGGAGGAACCGCCCTATCCCTTCAATTAGGCACGCGCTTAAGTGAAGATCTCGACTTTATGTCATGGCGCAAAACAAGAAACGAAAAAAGGGAAGTAGACTGGCCAACCATAAAAAAAGAATTAGAAGGAATCGGGACGGTAGAAAAATGTGAAATTCTTGATATTGACCATGTTGAATTCGTTGTCGAGGGTGTAAGGATATCCTTTTACGCCAATCCGAACTATTCTCCGATCCAAGAAGAAGTAGCGTGCATGAACAATCTGCGTCTCGCGGACCTTAAGTCCATTGGAGCAATGAAAATGGAGGTGATGCTGAGGCGCAGTAAATTCAGGGATTATTATGATATCTATTCGCTGATAATAGCCGGAGTGGACTTAAGCGAAATGATGAGCCTCGCTCTAAAATATTCCAACCATAGGCTAAAATCAAAAAACCTGCTTGCAATGCTTACACGTTCCGAACGATTCCTTCCGGATAATAAATTTCGTACGTTAGAGCCTAAATATACGGTCACGCCAAAAGAAATCGAAGATAAAATAATCTTAGCCCTAACCGCCCGGCCCTAGTAGATAAAGGACGGGGAAGGGGTGTTAATAAGTGTTAAAGTGTGTTAAAAAATTGGGGGGGTAAAAATTGTCCGTAAATTTGCGCAAACAATCTAAAAATAACACATATTTCACACAAAACAACATGAAAAAGTTTCTACTTTCTCTTCTTGCTATCGCGGCGATTATTTCGCCTGCTTTAGCGGAGTCCTTTACGTGGGACTTTATGCCAAGCACAACGGCCAATTTGCCAACAACCGCTGTGAATTCTGAAACTACTAAAACTTTTGACAATACGACCATTATTTTTGGCCAAAACTCCTGGTGGCAAAAAAGTAAAGATAACTCTTATATAGCCACAAAGAAGGCAACTCCTGCCGGCTATATCGTAATTGGTCCTTTCGAGGGAAAGAAAATTACTTCAATCAAACTCTACCTTTCTTCCGCCGCCACTACCAAATCAGCATTTGCCCTCTATGCCGGTAACGATACGGAAAGTTTAGGTTCATTTTCTTGGTCCGCAGTTGACACTTGGTCAACCGCCATTGAAATTCCGGAAGGAAAACAGGACGGTACCTTTAAGATTTTGACCACAAACACCGGTAACCAGTGTGGTTTCGGCAAGATCGAGTTTACTTACGAAAATGCTGCTGCCTCGACTGTCAAAGCACCGGAAATCAGCACTGCGCTTAACGGCACTACTCAGGTTGTGACGCTTTCTTGCGAGACTGAGGGCGCTACGATCTATTATGGCTTCTCTGAGGACGAAATCACTACCGAGTACACCGCTCCCTTCAACGTAACCGAGAATTGCACCGTATACGCTTTCGCTCAAAAAGGCGAAGACAAGAGCGCAACCAAATCGCTTGCAATCTCACTGCCTTTTACCTCTTTTGCCGAAGTGCTTTCAGCCGACCTTTCAAAAACAGATGAAGTAATCATTTTAGGTAATTTCGAGGTACTTTATCAGAGTACGGATAAAAAATACCTTATGCTGACCGACGGCAAAAACAATTTGCTTGTCTACGGCCTGATAGACACCTTCGACGAAGGGTTGAAAATTTCAAGAATTGAAGGGACTGTAGAAATCTTTAACGACCTTCTTGAAATCAAAGATGCAACAATCACCGCAGGCGGCAACGGGGCTACCTACGAAGTAAAAGATATGACGTCATTTGAAGGGCTCAATTATAATGACAACCTTTTTGACCTCTATACCTTCAAGAGTTGTACAATTTCCGGTAAGAGCGGCAAAACCGCAACCGCGGTCCTGGGCGAAGAGACCATTCCAATGTTTAACACCTTTGGAATTGAATTTGAAAATGGCGAAAACTACGATATTACCGCTTTCGTTTGGCGCAACTATGACAATCTGCAAATTGTCCCCGCTACAATTGAAGGCGGAGAATATATTGAAACAGTAAAAACTCCTGTCATCTTGCCTAACAAGTACGAACTCAAAGAGGGCGATGACGTGACGATTACCTGCGCAACCGCAGGAGCCGTAATCTACTACACGACCGATGGAACCGAGCCCACTAAGGACTCAACTAAATATGAGGGCGAGATTGACTTTATCTCTGACTTTACCATTAAGGCAATTGCTTACTATGAAGGCGCTGACAAAACGATGCTTCCCTCTGAAATAGCCGAACATACATATCACGTATTTGACCCCACCTGCAACATTCTCGACAACTCTCATGATACCAGCAATGCCGCCAAATATTTGCGCCACACATGCACAGTTGATGATGTTGACTATGCTATGGTTGGAATCCATGATACTACAAAAGGTATGCAGTTGAATGAGACTAAATTCTGCTATATCATTCAAACCGGCGACAATGTTGGCCTGGCTATTGAAAGCATTGATGTTGACTGGAATAAAAACAGTAATGATATTGAATTGGTTGTACGCGCATCAAACACTCCCTTTACAGATGGATTGGAAGATGACGACGTTCCCACTGCACTGCCCTCTGAAATCACTTCAAATGGAGTAGAGATTGGCAAGATAACCATTGCAAACCCCAAACTCGTCTTCACCAAAGACTACAACTACTTTGCAATCTATCCTTATTCCGGAAAAACCAAGAACACAGTTATTTATCTGAACTCCGTGACGGTTAACTATCGTGACCCGAAGGCTGCTGACGAAAGCGAAATCCCCTCGCTCGACGGCTTCGAGTTCATTGTTGACGCAGAAGACGGTCTGCTTGCCGACGACATTCCTCCCCACGAAAACTGGATTGCCAAGTATAAACTCAACGATGGCGAAGAATGTCTCGCCGAAGACCTTGGCGGCGAGGACGTTGCCTACGAAGAAGCAACCCTCCACACGCTCGAAATCTGGTATGAGCACTACTATCACGGCACCAAGTCAGAGTCTGCCTCGTTCTATCACCTGACCGAGCCTAAGATGAACGACGCTTCGGCCGAAGGCAAGGTGAAGGTTCAATTCGGCAAAATCGGCGAGGGAGTGAAGGTTTACTTCACCATCAACGGCAAAGACCCGGAGATTGAAACCCCGACTCCCGCTCCCGTAAAACGTTTTGCAAAGGCCGGCGAAGGAACCTACACGCTCGACAGCGAAGCCGACAAGGAGATGACCCACGCAATCGGCGCGTCGAACACCGTGGTTGAAATCGACCCGACCCTTCTGGACGAAACCTACACCATCAAGGCGCAGGCCGTTCACGCCGACACCAACACCGTCAGCACCGTGACCGCCCTCAACGGCACTTCGACCTCGATTGAGAACATCGAGGCCACCGACGCCGCCACCACTACCTATGACCTTATGGGCCGCAAGGTTGCCAAGCCCGCTCACGGCATCTTCATCCGTGGCGGAGTGAAGGTACGCCTCTAATCGCGCCCCCTACCCCCCCCCTTAAAGAGAGTTCGCAAAAGATTTGTGTGAGAAAGAAAAATCCGGGAGCCGATCCGTAGTGACTACGCCATCGCCCCACGAACTCTCCCACCAAAAGAAGCCGCCCCGCGGCTTCTTTTTTTGTAACTGTTGAAAAATACCGGGAGGGACGGCGCTCCGTCGCCGTCCCAAGGGGTCGCCAAACGTCGCGAATGAGGTGCGCCGACGGAGCGACGCACCTCCCGGTGTTTTGTCGACCATGAACCTCTCCTCCGGTTTTGTTTGGGGGTTTGCGGAATTTTGAGTAATTTTGCAGATATGCTTGAAACTGAATCCACAATTATACGCCGACCCCGGGCGTTCCTCTTCGATATGGACGGGACGCTCTATGATTCGATGCCTAACCACGCCTCGTCGTGGTATCAAATGGTTTGCGAACAGGGCATTGCCTGCTCGCCCGAGGAGTTTTTTCTCTACGAAGGTGCTACGGGCGCCTGGACCGTCAACCTCCTTTTTCAGCGAGCCTACGGGCGCGACGCGACGCCCGAGGAGGTGCAGCGGCTCTATGAACGCAAGGCCGAGATTTTCCGCTCGAAGCCTCATCCGTCGGTGATGCCCGGCGCCCGCGCGCTGGTCGACGCCGTGCGCAGCCTCCCGTGGAAGCCGCAGACTATCCTCGTGACCGGCTCGGCCCAAGGGTCGCTCCTCGGCTCGCTCGACTCCGACTTTCCGGGGGCCTTCCCCACCGAACGCCGCGTGACGGCCCTCAACGTCAAGCGCGGAAAGCCGGCGCCCGACCCCTTCCTTCAGGGTGCGTCCCTTGCCGGAGTTAGCCCCTCGGAGTGCATCGTGATTGAAAACGCGCCCCTCGGAGTGCAGGCGGGCCACGCCGCCGGATGTTTCACTGTGGCCGTCACTACCGGGCCGATACCCCGCGATAGGATGCTTGAGGCGGGTGCCGACCTCGTCTTTGACTCTATGCCCGAATGTGCCGCCAAACTCCCGGAACTCTTATGCAACAGTTAATTTTCACCAACGAAGTCCGCCCGGCGCTCAACCGCCTGATTGAAGCGGCCGCGCCTGACCGCGTTGCCCTTGCCTGCGACTCGAATACGCGCCCGATTGCGGCCTCTCTCGCCCCGGCCGGCGCCGACCTTATCGAAATTCCGGCAGGCGACATCAACAAGAATCTCACCTCCCTGAGCAGCGTCTGGGAGCACCTGAGCCGCGGCGGCTTCACGCGCCGCTCGCTGCTGGTCAACGTGGGCGGCGGAATGGTTACTGACCTCGGCGGGTTTGCCGCCGCCACCTTCAAGCGCGGAATCCGCTTTATCAACGTGCCGACCACCCTCCTTGGCGCCGTCGATGCCGCCGTCGGGGGAAAGACCGGAATCAACTTCCTCGACCTGAAAAACGAAATCGGTGCCTTCTGCGAGGCCGACGCCGTCATTATCTCCACCCGCTTCTTCGCGACCCTGCCGGCCGCCGAACTCCGCTCGGGGTTTGCCGAGATGCTCAAGCATGGGCTCATCTCCTCGGCCGAGACCTATCGCCGGCTGATGAACTTCGACATACTCGACGCCGACCTGCCGTCGCTGCTCCCGCTGCTTGAGGAGAGCGTCGAAGTGAAGCGCCATATTGTTGAAATCGACCCTCGCGAAAAGGGCATACGGCGCGCCCTCAACCTGGGCCACACGGCAGGTCATGCCTTCGAGAGCCTCGCCTTGGAGCGCAATCAGCCCATTCCCCACGGCTTTGCGGTTGCCCACGGCCTGCTGGTCGACATGATTCTCTCGCATATGCGCCTCGGCTTCCCTTCGGCCGAACTCTACCCCTATGCCGACCTGCTGCGGCGCGCCTATCCGCTGCCGGCGTCAATCACTTGCAAGGACTATGACGCCCTGCTCGCCCTGATGGCCCACGACAAGAAAAACGCCTCGCCCGACCGCATCAACTTCACGCTCCTGCGCTCGCCGGGCGACCCGGTCATCGACCAAATAGTGACCCCCGACGAAATCCGCACCGCCCTCGACCTCTACCGCGACCAAATCGACTAACGGAAAGTCGACGTCTCGTCGCCGTTTTTGGGCGCGAATGTGGTGCGACGACGGAGCGTCGCACCTCCCGGTGCGTTGTCCCGTTTAATATTTGCTGCCGCCTTTCCCTATTGTTGCGGGGAGGGGGGAGGGTCGAGGATGCCTTGCTCGATTAGGTAGAGGGAGTCGGCGTGGGAGAGGGTGTCGGCGCTTTCGTCGTAGGGGCCGGAGTCGCCTGGGCGGCTCACCTTCATCGGGGCGACGCGGGCGGCCTTGGCGCCGCGCTTGATTGCGCCCTTGATTTCCTTGGCGAGGTTCACGCGCAGGGTGTCGGCAATCTTCGTGCGACGTCCGACTTCTTTCTCCTTGAAGCGGGCGAGGCCGGGCCGAATCTTGAGTTTACCGTTGGCGTTGCCCTTGATGTTGACGCCAAACTTGAAGGGAATGGGCGACTTGAGAATCGAGACGTGATAGTTAAGATTCATATCGAGGTCGTTATGGCCCATGACGCCGATGCGATAGCGGTCGAAATCGAACATAAAGGGATAGATTTCGAGTGTGTTGTCTTCAACGGCGAGTTCCACTTCCATATGGTCAATCATGTTCTTTTTCTTGTCGTGGAAAAGGAGCCATTTGCTCATGGTCTTAAAGGTCTGCTCGTCGAGAACGCGGAGGGAATCGCCTGTCAGGCTGACCATTGCGCGGAGCGAGGGGAAGTCGATATTGAGCAGGGAGTCGGCGCGGGTAGTGGCCCCGATGTTAACGTCGACCACGCCGCCGAGATTGTTGAGCAGGGGCATCAGCGAGTCGAGGGCGGGAATCATATTCGTCACCTTGTCGAGGCGGAAGCGGTTGAGTTCAACGCTGAGGCCCACGTCGACATCGTCGACCGTCGGGGCATAGTAAATCAGGTTGGCGTTGGCCGAACCCATATCGGTAAAGGCCTGCAGGTCGGTCAGTTGTGCGGCTCCGTCGGCAACGGTCACTTCGCCGGAGAAGTCGCGCAGAAGTATCGTCGAGTAGATTATGTTCTTGGCGCGGAACGAGAGCGAGGCGTCGACATTCATCGGGACCACGATTGCGCGCATCGACTCGTCGGCCTCAGAAGCGGTCGAGGTTTCGAGGGCGTCATCGTCGAGGTCAAGCGAACGGGCCGTCGAGACCCCGCTGATTGAGTCGGCCTTGGCCTGCCAAGCGGCGCCACGGAAGGCGGCGCGGGTCAGTTCGTTGACGTTGATAGTGTCGGAATTCAGGTTGAGGCTCACGTGGAGGGGCTGACCGCGCTTGCGCCCGAGAGATTTCTGCATATTGCTTACGAGGCCGTCAAGACGGAAGTCGGAATCGCCCGCGCGGAGGGTTATCGACTTGAGGCTCAGCGAGTCGGGGTTAAACGCAAAGTTGAGGTCCGACATCCGTATACGCAGGGGGAAAACCGGGGTGAACATCCTTGCGCGATTGGCCTTCACGGAGCCGCGGACATCCCATTGGCGAAGCATACGCACGAGCGAACGGTCAACGCCGAAATCGACCCTCTCGTGGCCTTTATCGCTGAGAATCAACGAATCGCGACGTTTCTTCATACGCACGGAGTCGGCGCCGGAGATTGAGCGGCGTTCGCGCTTGCCGGTCTGCGCCAAATGGGCCTTGGCAGCCAATTCGGCGCGCGAAATCGACATGCGGTTTGTGGCGTCAGCATAGACCATACGGTCCACTCCGACCTTGGCGGCAAGGAGCGGGCGCGTTCCGTCGCCCTTGTAGCGGGTCAGGACGGTTCCGCCCTTGATTCCGCGAATCATTGCGCGGCTTGAGTCGGCCATAAGGCAGCGAAGGCGTTCGAGTTCGATTTTGCCGCCCATGGGGGTCACGGTGGTGGTATCAAGCGTGTTGGCGCTATTTTCCACTCCGAGCCCGAGTTTGAGTTTCGAGAGTTCAGCCTGGAGCCCGGCGGTCCATACGCGGGCCGTATCGAGCGAGAGGCGTGCGGTCAGGAACTCGCTTTTGCCCTTGAAGAGTTCGGATGAACCGAAGTCGAGGCGGGCATGGCGGGTCCAGGCGGCGATAGTGTCGGCCGGCATAAGGGCCACGAAGTTGCGCAGGTCGGCCTGCCCCTTGAGGTCGGCGCGATGGAAAGTGTTGGGCGTCAGGTCGCTAAGATGAAGGTCGAAATCGACGTCGGCATCGAGCGTACCGCGCAAGCGCATCCCGAGGAGGGCCCAGAGGCGCGCATCAAGGCCATTGAAATTGACGAAACCCTTGAAGCAGCCTTCGGCCTTCGGGTCCGTCTCCAGGTTGGTTGCGGAGGCGGTCAGCGAGCAGTCCGTTCCGGGGAACTTCACCTTAAAGGTCTTGAGGTCGACGGTCGACTTATCGAGGCCCTCGGCACTCAGCAGGGCGTCGACATTCAGTTCGAGTTCGGAAAGGTCGAGATGATACTCCGGGACGGCCAAAGGCGCGGGCTTCATCCGCATATTAGCCTTAAGGTCAGGGAGCAGGAACGTATCGGGATTGAACCTATAGGGGCTAAGAAGTTTAGCCGTAAACTCGGCCTGAGCGGGAGTTTCGAGCAGCGGAATCTGCTCAATCAGTTGGCTGACGCGCTCAAGCGGGAGGGGGCGCAGGGCGAAGTCGAGCGAGTTGATGAGGAGACCGTCGTTGAAGTCAAGTTCGGCCGACGTGACTGTATGGAGCGAGTCTACATTGACCTTGAAGTCGTTGAGCGCCAGCAACAAAGGCTTTTCAGGCTCCCAGCCGATGCCGCCGTCGAGCCCCACGCTCAGCCGCTCTGGCAGGAAGGGGAGCGCCCCGGCCGACGCATCGGTAGTCAGAAGATATTGCTGAACGCCATCGGAGCCTACAAGGTCCGTCGCGCGAATAGTCAGGTCGGCGTTAATGCTGTCAGGGACAGAGATGTAGCGAAATCGGGCGTCGCCCAAAATACGGAAACGGTCGAGGCTGATCGAGGGGAGCGACAGAGGCTCGTCATCTTCCTCCTTCGGCTCCGAGGGCGGGAAAATATTGAGGTTCGAAAGGGAGTCGGGCCCTTGCCAAAGGGTTGCGCAGGGGCGGTCAATCTCGACCTTGTTCACCGATATGCGGCCAATCAGCAGCGCGGCCAGATTTATCCGGCCCGAAAAATGCTCGACGGAAGCCACGGAGTCGCCCTCGGCGGGAGTAGCGGGGTCGGTATTGACCAACGAGAGGCGGTCGATGCTGACCTCGGCGTGAGGAAATGTGCGCCAGACGGTCAGTTCGGCGCGCTCAACCTTGAAATCGGCGTTGACAAAATATTCGCCGGCATACTTATTTATAAGGCCCGTAAGGCGTTCGGGCGTCAGGAAGATGCTGACGGCCAGAAGCGCAACGAGGACCAGCGCCACCAGAGCGCCCACAGAAATTCCGGCCCATTTCAGCACCTTTCGGCCCTTAGGATTCGTTTTCTTTTCGATTGGTTCAGACATAAGATTCAAAAGGAAATTACAAAGTACACGCGAGGGCGCGTGTACTTTCCAAAGGTGATCTCGTTGGGATTCGAACCCAAGACCCACAGCTTAGAAGGCTGTTGCTCTATCCAACTGAGCTACGAGACCATTGCGGGTGCAAAGTTACAAAATTTTCGGGAAATTTAAAAGCCCCGCAACAAAAAAGAAACCGGACGCGAGGCGCATCCGGTTTCCATAGGTTCAAAAGCAGGGTTTACTTAACAACTTTTTTGCCGTTGATGATGTAAACGCCGTGAGAGGTCTTGTCGTGGCGTATGCCGCGCACGTCGTAGATGGTCGAGGCCTTGTCGGCGCCGATTTCGTTGATGCCGTCTTCGTCGCTCTTGGCGTTGACGGTAACTGCTACGGTGGCGGTCAGGTCACCCCAGGTTGCGGTGATGATTGCTTCGCCAACACCCACTGCGGTCACTACGCCGTCAGCAACCGTGGCCACGAGTTCGTTAGAAGAAGTCCAGGTCACTACGGGTTCTTCGCCTTCGGGAGCATTTTCGGGCTTGGCTTCGAGAGTAGCGGTATCGCCAACTTCGAGTACAACCGATTCGGGATTAACCGAAAGCACGGGCTTGGGAGCAACCGTCACGGTGCAGACTGCGGGGCGGTCGCCGGGGGCTACGGCCTTGATTTCGCAAACGCCGGGGGCTACGGCCTTCACTACGCCGGCCTTGGTGACGGTGCAGACCGACTTGTCAGACGTGGTCCAGATAATATTCTTGGTTTCGCTGGGAACCAAGGTAGCCTTATCGCCTTCAAAGATATTGAGGGTTTCGTCCGAGAGGGTCAGGTCGTCAACTACGGGATGAGTACCTTCGAGGCCGGGCCAGGTAGCGATTTTTTCGTAGGCGAAGTCATAGTCGTCGGCTTCGTGGTCGACCGGGTCGCCATATTCGGCGCGGTTAAACTTGATGTAGTTGGCGTAGGTGGGGTTGTCGAGATATTCGTTGCCGGCGGCTTCTACGGCGTCGGCGTTATCGCCGGTGTAGGCGCCCATACGATGCTCAACGAGGGCCTGAGTAAGTTGGAGGGCAACTTCATTGTCTTCGTCGGCATAGTAGGTATAGCGGCCGTTGGTGATGGTCTCGATAGGAATTTCCTTGAAGACACCGTCGTAGGCAGCGCCGCCGGTATATTCCATTTCATAGAAGAAGCCGATATTGCCGTTGTGCATGAGGCTCATGGTTGAGTAGGCCGAACCGCCCTGACAAACCTGATAGCGACCGCCCCAGGTGGTGAAGGAGTTGGCGTTAAGGAAGTCAGTGGGCTCGTTGAGGGCCTTCCAGGCTATGCTCACGTTAGCGCGGCTGCCGCCGTAGGGGAACGACTGAAGGGCGAGGTAGCACTTTTCGTCGGTATCAATCTTGGTCACGGGAAGGATGTAGATTTCGCCGTCACAGGCGTTGATTGCGCCCATACCCATATTGGTATTGATATGGTCGCCAATCCACTTGCCGTCGCCGGTCGAGGGGTTGGTATAGCGGAACACGTTGAAGTTACGGTTGCCACCCTTGCCGCGAGCGGCGAGGAGCACTGAGCCGTCGGGAAGTTCTTCACACTTGGGTTCGTCGCCGTTGGACTTGACGGGACATTGGGCAGCAGAGCCGAGGACGTGCCAGTTTTCGCCGAGGTCGTCGGTGTAGAGCACATAGTTGCGGGTGTTTCCGCCATTAACCTGAGTGGAGATTACGGAGTAGACGCGATAGTATTTACCTACCTTAATATATCGGCTCTGCATTGCGCGGCCAGAGCCGAAGAACATACCGTCGATGCGGCCGGCAAAGAGGGGTTCGCCGTCGAAGAGGGTATAGATCTTTTCAGTCATATTTTCGGCGGGGCTCCAGGTGTCGCCGCCGTCATGCGAAATCCAGCGGATTGCGCTCTGGGTCTTGTCGCGGCGGCTGTTGAAGAAGCCGATAGGACCGCCCACGGCAATCATCATCACGTCGGCGCTTTCGCGGTCGGCCACGAGGGCAGCGTCGCCCCAGGCGGCATCCCAAGCCTCGCAGGCATTAGCCTGAACGGAACCCCAGTCGTTATTTTCTCTGGTCCACTTGTGGTTGTATTCGGTCACGGGGTTGCCGTCGGCATCGCGGGCAAAGTCAGGAGCGGTCCAGGTCTGGCCGTTGTCGTCGCTCGTAGCGATAGTGAGGTCGATATTGCCGGCAGCAAGGTCGGCGTTACACCAGCGGAAGTCGTAGGCGGTAATCACGCGGCCAGCGTGTTCACCTGCGCCCACGGTGGTTATTGCGGGGATGCGGATCTGGCGATTAACGGTGTTGCGCGGATAAACGTTAACAACGGGGAGATATTCGCGGACATGACGCTTGATAACGACGGTGAAGTCCTCAAGAACAACATTGTGGGGAAGGTCGTTTTCGCCGTAAGTCACGAATTGCAGGTCAAAGTCATAAGGGAGATCGGTCAAATTAACCTCCTTAACCTCAGTGCCCTTAAGGTCGAACGAAACAGAGTGTTCAATATCCTCATGGGCTGAGCCAACGTAGAAATTTACTTCGCCATTCTCTTCTGCTGCATGACACTTCAAATGAACGTCGCTAACATAATAATCTTGAGGAATCTGAACGTGGTAATAGAATTTAGCAAGACTTGCTGCAATCTGAATAAGGTCCTCGGGATTGGAGTTTACATCTTTGCCTTCGGTCCAATCATGAATAGTGATATTGTTCTGAGTGCATCCGAAGCCGACGTTGAGTTGACCGCCATAGGTCCAGGTGCCCTGCCAACGGTTGGTCGGGTTAGCAGCGCCATTGACGCGCGAGAGCGAGCCGTTTTTCATATCGATAGCGACCTTCGTTTCAATAACCACGGGCACGATAACTGAGCCTTGGCCGTAGCCTTCGGTCCAGAAGCCGAGCACACCCTTGTTCTGGAAGTTATTGAGGATAGCGTTATCGTTGTCAGCGAGGCTGATATAGATTGCACGCTTGTTTTTGAAGAGGTCGGGCAGAGCAGCGCCGGCGCTGGTATACTCAGCGTTGCGAATCTTCCATGTGTAGCAGTAGTTGGGGTCAGCGCCGTCGGTCATCATGCGGGGATAGCCGCCCGTGCCACCCTTAGGAGCAGCGAGCACCTTGTCGACGCCGGTCTCCTTATTGTAGATCTTAACCGACTCGCCGTCTTCGGCCAAAACGAAAGCCCAGAGGTGGCTATCGTCGAGGAAGCAGCCTGAGTCGGCGCCGGTGAAGGTCATCTCGTCGGTGCCGTTATTGAAGAGGGCATACTGATTTTGAGTGAACTGGAGGTTATACCAGGTGGTCCATTCGTCGAACTGGCCGTTAACAATCAGGTCAGTTTCAACGGGGAGTACAAACTCGGGAGCCTCATAGTCGGGATCATAGGTAATAGTTACCGTAAAATCCTTAAGTTCCAAGGGGTTACCGTTAGTGCCGGCAAAGACAAACGAAGCCTCCTCGCCCTTGTTCACGGTTTCGTCAACAACGAACTCAACTCCGGCTGCAACGGGCTGGGCCTCACGTCCCTGAATTGCCAGGGTGAGGTTTGTGGCCGAAGTATTATGAACGGCCTTAAAACCATAGTGGCTGACATACCATTGGCCGCCATTAACCGCTTCAATTACAACTGTAGTAGGAGCAGGCTTACCGGTATTGAGTTTCAGCCAACCCGAAGTTGTATTATTAAAATTATTAGCAGGGTTACCGGACGGGTTATTTGACGTAACAGTAATAGCGTTGGCACCACCGTTAGAGGTCCAAAGAGAGCAATAACTGCCTGAGCCGCCACTATAGGACAAGACGCCGTTCTCCAAATTCACCGTATAGGTAATGGGATCGGGCACAGCCTCGTCGGCAGCCTTGGCTTGCACGCTCATTCCGGCCAGCAGGAGGGCCGGGAGAAGAAATCGTGTAAATTTCATTGATAAGAAAGAATTATGATTTAAGTATTTGATTGATTTGCGTATAATTAGCGGTCAAAGATAAGAATTTTTTCTAACATACACAAAAATTCTTCGGTTTTTTGTTGTAAATTTTGCGGTCAGGGGCTTTCGGGTGGTCTTAAATTTGCAGCCATGGAACCGAATAAACAAACCCCACGCCATCAACTTTATTGCGCCGTAGCCGTGACCACCGTCGGCTGCGGGCTCCTGATTGCCGGCTTTATCGTGGCCCCTCTGGGCGAGATTCACCAAAGCGTCCTAATAGGTTTCGGCGAGTGTTTAACCTTCGCGGGCGCCCTGCTCGGAATCTCCTACAAAATGAAAAATGAAAAATGAAAAAACTGATTAAGCAATTTGAGGGGCTTAGACTTGAGGCCTACCGCTGTCCGGCGGGAGTCTGGACCATTGGCTACGGCCATACCCGCGGCGTCCGGCCGGGAATGAAAATCTCCGCCGACGAGGCCGAGCAACTGCTCGACGAAGACCTCCGGCCCGTACTTGAGGCGCTCCCACCCGGCTTGCCGCCCAATCGGCGCGCAGCCCTTGCGAGCCTCTGTTTCAACATCGGCGTCACAGCCTTCCGCCGGTCGACTATTCGTCGCCTCGTGGCCGAAAATCCCGACAATCCGCAAATCGCCGTCGAGTTTGGCCGCTGGGTCTACTCGCGCGGAGTAAAAATTCCGGGCCTGGTCAAGCGCCGAGCCGCCGAAAGCGCCCTTTATCAAAAATGACAATGAGAAAATTACTGCTGATAATTCCGCTCCTTTGCGGCTGCCGCACGGTTGAGAGCCGGCAGGAAGCCATCGAAATCAGGCGCGACACGGTTATGGTTGCGCTCGAAAGCGAGACGGCGGCGACACTCCATGGCGTCACCGTTCTCACCCCTGACACTCAGCGCATTGTACGCATTGAGCGCATCGAAGTTGAGCGTCATAGCCGCGCCCGCGCCGAATCGGCAAGCGAAAGCATCGCGGAGGCCACAACCGAGGCGCAGGAGACGAACCAGGCTCCGACGCCCTCCCCCAAGGGGTCGCGCCGAAGCCTTTGGATAATTACGGCCTTGGGCGCCCTGATTGCGGGAGTGGCCCTCGGCCGGCGATTGAATGGATAAAGAAAAGGCCGGGGGACTTAGCCCTCGGCCTTTTCGTCGCGATTTGCGGAATCTATATTAACTTAATTCAACCTCAAAGTTAGTAGTTCCACTGGCAGGCAACCTGCTGAAGTTCGTTTGAACCGGCGGTGCGGAAGTCTGTAATCTGATTGTAGCGGCAGTTTACATAGCGCAGAGCGTCGTCGAAGGTGAGAGAGAGCACTTGCAGTTGGTTGTTGTTGCAGATTACGCGCTGCAGGAAGTTGAAGTTATCGAGATAGAGTTCGGTAAGGTCATTGTAGGAGCAGTCGACGTATTGGAGTTGGGGTGCATTTGAAACCTGCAGGGAGGTAAGGTCATTGTAGGAGCAAACGAGGTCGATAAGGGTCGGGCAGTCGCGGACCATCAGGGTCTTCATCTGGTTGTCGGAGCAAAGCAGGGTGCCCAGAGAAGGAAGGTTGCTGATTATCAGGTTCGACATATCGTTGCTGTCGATGTTCAGGTTGGCCAAAGAGGTCACGCCGTCGAGGGTCAGTGAAGTCAGTTTGTTGTAGCCTGCATAGAGGTGCTTCAGGCCGGTACATCCGCTGACGTTAAGGCTTTCGAGGTGGTTGCCCTGAACGTTAAGGGTCTTAAGTTGGGTTGAGTTGGCAACGCTGAAGTCAACGAAGTAGTTGCTTGAGGCGTCGACATATTCGAGCAGGGGGGTCGAGGTGATGTCCAGGTCGCTCAGACGGTTACGGTAGATGTTGAGTTTCTGGAGGTTCACGCAGCCGTCGAACGAAGCGCTCGTGAGTTGGTTACGGTAGGCGTTTACCTGCTTGAGGGCGGTAGCGCCGTCGAGGTCTACTCCGGTCAGTTTGTTGCGCGAAACGTCAACGGTGGTCAGGGCCTTGAAGTTTTCGGCAGCGAAGTTGCCGGCGAGTTTCTTGTCGTTCCACTTGATGGCGGTCACGTGGCCATTTTCAACTGTGACGCCTTCCCAAGCGGAGGGGGTATTCAGGTTGGTGATTTTAAGCACATCGGCGTTGGTCTTGCCGGCTTCGGCAGAGGGCTGTGCGAGGAATGACTTGAGTTGTTTGTACTCGTTCTTGTCGATGTTTTGTGCGAAGGTGGTCATGCTTCCCAAAAGGATAGCGGCCATTAACAGAGCCTTTTTCATAATAGTAAAATAGTTGAAGTTAAGTTATTAAGTTTTTTTGTTTGTTTCAGTGGGTTTGTTTGTAATCTTGTTACGTCTATTAAACACCCCCCACCCGAAAAAGGTTCACGACCCGTCAAAAAAAATCAATTTTCTTTCCTCATTTTTCATTTTTCATTTAATTTACGTAACTTTGCGGGCGAATTTACCAATCATTTAATTTCTAAGGTTACCTTAATATATTTTTATGCGTCTTACAGGTGCTTTTGCCTATCGGCCGAAACTGCTGAGTGTCTTCGGCAACTATTCGGCTTCAAAGTTTAAAAATGACCTTATCGCCGGCATCGTGGTCGGCATCGTGGCCCTCCCGCTGGCCATTGCGTTCGCCATTGCTTCGGGCGTCAGCCCCACAGTCGGCCTCATCACCGCCATTGTCGGCGGCTTCATTGTCAGCGCTTTCGGCGGCAACAGCGTCCAGATTGGCGGACCTACGGGTGCGTTCATCGTGATTGTCTACGGAATCATTGCCCGCTTCGGCCTCGAAGGCCTGGCTATCGCTACGTTTATGGCGGGCCTTATACTTATAATGATGGGCCTCTTCCGCCTCGGAACGATTATCAAGTTCATCCCCTACCCGATTGTCGTGGGCTTCACGGCCGGTATCGCCCTGACCATCTTCTCGACTCAAATCAACGACTTCCTCGGCCTCGGGCTGACGGGAGTCCCCTCCGAGTTTATCCCCAAGTGGGGCGTCTACTTTAAGAACCTCGGGCGCATCGACTGGATGACTGTCGGAGTCTCCGTGGCCTCCCTGCTGATAATCATCCTCGCCCCGAAGGTCAGCAAGAAACTTCCCGGCGCCCTCCTGGCAATCCTGATTGTCACTCCCGCCGTCTATTTCCTCGGTCTCCCCGTTGAAACCATCGGCGCTCGCTTTGGCGAGATGAGCACCGACATTCCCCTACCCCACGGCTTTAGCCTCGACATGGGGACCATCAACCAGTTGCTCCCCTCGGCCTTCACCATTGCGATTCTCGGCGCAATCGAGTCGCTGCTCTCCGCTACGGTGGCCGACGGCGTCACCGGCTCGCGAACCGACTCCAACTCCGAACTGATTGGCCAGGGCTTGGCTAATGTGGTCGTCCCGATGTTTGGCGGCATCCCCGTGACCGGAGCCATTGCCCGCACGATGACCAACATCACCAACGGCGGACGCACCCCCGTTGCCGGCATTATCCACGCTATCGTCCTCCTCGCTATCTTCCTGCTCCTTATGCCGCTGATCAATCTGGTCCCGATGGCCTGCCTGGCCGCAGTGCTGATGGTCGTGGCCTACAATATGAGCGGATGGCGCACTATCGTAGGAATTTTCCATAACCCCAAGAGCGACGTCTCGGTGCTTATCGTGACCTTCCTGCTGACCGTCATCTTCGACCTCACAATCGCTATTGAAATCGGCCTGCTCCTCGCTATTGTACTCTTCCTGCGCCGAGTTATGGAGAACACCGAAATCAAGGTCTACGGCGACAAACTCGACGCCGCCGACGGCACCGACCTGACCACCCACGAGGAACTGAACCTCGCCCCGGGTGTGAGCGTCTACGAAATCGACGGCCCCTTCTTCTTCGGCGTCGCAACCCGATTTGACGAACTGATGCGCACATCGATGTCGGCCAAGCCGATTGTCCGCATTATCCGTATGCGCAAGGTCCCCTTCATCGACTCCACGGGCATCCACAACCTCGAAATCCTTATCAAGTCGAGCCAAAGCGAGGGAATCCACGTGGTCCTCTCAGGCGTGCGTCCCGAAGTGCGCAAGGCACTCCATAACAGCAATATAGATACGCTCCTCGGCGCCGACCATATCTGCGACCACATCTCAACTGCCGTTTGCCGCGCAAACGAAATCGCCACCCAAGCCTCCAAATTAGACTAATCAGCCCGATATGAAGCGGTTAGCAAACAAACTCCGGCGTCTGCTGACGGCAATACTCGCCGTCGGCCTCGCGCTGTCCGCTTCAGCCCAGATAAATACCGACCGAGTAACCGACGTGGGGCGCAACGCCCTCTACTTCGAGGACTATCTGCTTGCCATTCAGCACTTCAATCAGGTAATCGCCGCCAAGCCCTATCTGGCCGAGCCCTACTATCTGCGCGCAATTGCCAAATACTCGCTCGAAGACTTCGTTGGCGCCGAACAGGACGCCACGGAGGCGATTGACCGCAACCCCTTCCTGCCGGACGCCTGGGAGGTGCGCGGAGTGGCCCGCCAATGTCTCGGCAAGAACCTTGAGGCCGTCGGCGACTATAGCCACGCCCTCTCGCTCCTCCCCTTCAATCGCCAGATGCTCTTCTCCAAGGCCCTGGCCGAGGAAGAAGCCGGACTGACGGCCGAGGCCGACTCGACCTACGCCGTGCTCCTCGAAAACTATCCGAAGTTCGACAACGGCTACGTGGGTCGCGCCCAACTCCACCTGAACCGGGCCGATACGGTCAGCGCCCGGGCCGACCTTGACCATGCGCTCGAAATCAACCCCAACTCGGTTCAGGCCCTGTCGCTCCGCGCCGCCTTGGCCGACTCGGTCAGCGAGGCCTTGAGCCTGATGGAGCGCGCCGTAACGCTCCAGCCGGACCGAACTTACCTGCGCATTAACCGAGCCGTGGCCCGCTACAAGGCCGGCGACCTCAACGGCGCTCTCGCCGATTTTGACTACGTGGTAGAACTGGAGCCGACCAACTATGCCGCCCTGTTCAACCGTTCGCTCCTCCGCCTTGAACTCCACGACAACGACCGGGCCCTGCGCGACCTGAATCTTCTGCTGACCCTCCGTCCCGGCGATATGCGCACTCTATATAATCGCGCCGTCGTGCTCCTCGAAAAGCGCGACTACGACGCCGCCCTGGCCGACGCCAACGCTATCGTCGAGGCCTATCCGGAGATGTTTGCCGCCTACGCTCTACGCGGTCAGATTCTGCGCGACTCCGGGCGCGAAAGCCGCGCTATGGCCGACTTCCGACGCGCCGATGCCCTCGCCCGCAGGCCCGTCTCGGCGGTTAATGCCGACCCGACCGCCGGCGTCGAGCCTACCGAACTCGACAATTCAGGCCAAACCATTAACCAATTCAAAAGCCTCCTGACCGTCGATGCTGAAAATCAAGGCGTTGAGCAGACTTTCAATACCGCCGGACTGCGCGGACGAATCCAGGACCGCACTACGGCCGTTGAACTCCAGCCAATCTATCAGTTATCCTACTACAGCGCCGACGGAGAAGTTTCCTCTGCCGTCTATATCCGCGCAATCAACGAACTCAACCTCGCGCGCGCCCTCCCCTATGTTGTCTACGTGACCAACAATATCCCGCCGCTGACCCGCGAAGCCGACTCGGCCCGCCATTTCAACGACATCAGCCGCCTGAGCGAAATAATCGCCGCCCGTCGCGCAACTCCGCTCGACTTTTTTGCCCGCGCTATGGATTACGTCACCCTGCGCGACTATCCACGCGCGTTGGCCGACCTCGACTCCGTCATTGCCCTCACCCCCGACTTCGCCCCGGCCTATCTTGAGCGCGCGGCAGCCCGCGTCATGCTCCAGGAAAGCCGGGCCGGACAAGCAACGGAAATCACCGACTCCTCGACCGAGACGCGCCTCAACGCCGAGACGACCCTCGCTCTCAACCAAATCATGGCCGACATTGACCGCGCACTCGAACTCGACCCCCTAATGGCCGTGGCCCACTATAACCGTGGGACCATACTTTTGCGTATGGGTGCCGACATCGACGCAATCGACGCCTTCAGCCGCGCAATCGAGATTGAGCCCTCGCTCGGACCCGCCTACTTCAACCGAGGCTACGCCCGCTTTGCCCGCGGAAACCGCGACGGAGCCATCGCCGACATCTCCCGCGCCGGCCAACTCGGCCTCCCCGCCGCCTTCAATCTCCTAAAGCGAATGCAGCAATAACCCGCCACCGCCCCTCAAATGGGAACTCAAAGCGGACGAATAGACCATTGGACTCCGGAGACGCTGCCTTCAACAAGTTTTGCGGCAATAGCATTTAGTTTGCGGGCATAAGAGTAACTCATATTCCTCTTGAGAGTATCGTGTTCTATCGGAGCAACCAGCAATAAACGCCCCGCCGACATCAACGAAAACTCAAAGCCGCCGGCCGATTCTCTATCACTAAAGCCATTTTCACAAATACGAACATACGCCCCGCCTTCCCCAATCGCATAATCCCGCAACTCCCGTTCTTTCGGATGAATAAATGGAGAAACCGCAACTGCGCCATTATCAATTTTTAAGCGACTATCTTGCTGATACAACTCGCTTTCTTCCTCGCTCCATCGCCGCGAAAATTTGACAAAGATTAAAAGCGGCTCCTTCAACAGCATAATATTCCCCTTTGCACAAAACTCCTCGTCGCCAATCTTTATTCTCCACTTTCGCAAAAGAAAATCAGGAAAAAGTTTTTTCAAAAGATAACGACGAGGATTATCACGCACATAACCAATCTGGCGTTTCCACTGCTCCGGGGTGTATGCAATTCGATCATTAAAACCCTCTGTGAATACCGGTTCCATAGCCACGAGCCCGAATTTCGCAGATATAGCAGAATGACGCAATCTTGAACAAAGCCCTTTAAGTCCCGAGACTGCAAGGCTTAGCCCGTGAGGAAGATACTGCCGAACGTTCAGACACAGATGAATATGATCCGGCATTATAACCGATTCCACTACCTCAATCTGCGGGAATCGTTCCTTCCATACAGCAAGCGCATCAATTATGTACTGTCCGGTTTGCTTAACAACCGAATGAGGCACATCGGCGCCCGCAACAGCGTGTATATCCCCTTCAATTATAGCAAACGGCGGAATAGCAGGGCTCTTGAGCACCGTAATCATATATCTGGCCTGTCGCCGATAGTCATGATGATGAGCCCGCCGATTATAGTTCGGATGATCAGGCCGCCGCATAAAGGGGTTATTTTCCGGTTTGTTCATTTCAGGAATTTAAGATGCTCATTTCATTCGCATCACAATCGCAGATCGTGGCGCGATTGAAATGAGCGCAAAAAAGAAGCGCAAAAAAAAGAAAAACCGCAAGCGAAAAAGCCTGCGGGATTATGGGGGCGGAGTGAGGGGGATTCGAACCCCCGATACGCTTTTGGCGTATACACGCTTTCCAGGCGTGCCTCTTCAACCACTCGAGCACCACTCCTCGGATTGGGGTTGATTGCGGGTGCAAAGTTAGGGAGTTTTTTTGAGGTTTCGGGGTTTTAGGGTGTTAATATTTGTTAATCAATCATGCGGGGGAACTTTGTTGGCTTTTTTTTCGTTAACTTTGCAGACGTATTTACCAAAATTTTTTTTCTACATTGAACAAAGAACTTAATCAACTGATTATAGAGGGAATCCAAGAGCGCAAAGGGCGCCGGATTGTACATATAGATTTGAGCGAAGTGGCCGATAGCGCCGCCGCTGACTTTTTTGTATGCGAGGGCACCTCGGCGACCCATGTGGCGTCGGTGGCCGACTCCGTGCGCGACTATCTGCTTGAGCAGGCACATATTAAGCCTTATAACTACGATGGCTACGAGACCTCGCGATGGATTGTGCTCGACTATGGTTCGGCACTGGTCCATATCTTCGTGCCCGACGAACGCGAACGCTACAACCTGGAGGAACTCTGGAGCGACGGAAAAATCACTGAAATCCCTGATTTAGACTAAGTTATATGGGACTGTTACCTCAAAAAAACGGCAATAAAAAGCCCCTGCAGCCTAAGTTTGGCTTTAATTTAATGTGGATGTATGCCCTGGTGGCTGCATTCCTTTTCGGCGTATGGTATTTTGACCAGAACACGCTGGTCAAGCCGCTCGACACGATTGACCAGTTTGAAGAATTGGTCAAGACCGGAGGCGTTGAAAAAATCACGATTTTCCGCAACAAGAAGGAAGCCGAAGGCTTATTAAGCCAATCGGCCACTAAGACCGTCTTTTCGGCCGCCGAACTCCAGCGTGTTGAAGGCGTCGAGGAAGGCAAGGTCGAGGTTAAGTATGGCGACACTCAGACATTTGAAAAGCGCATTGAACACTGGAAGCAGGAAGGATGGTTCAAAGGCTCGGTTAGTTATGCCGACGCGGCCGACTATTCTAACCTCCTTTGGACTTTCGGCCCGATTTTCCTGCTGGTAGCCCTATGGTGGTTTATGTTCCGGCGTATGGGCCGGGGCGGCGACGGAGGGGTCTTCTCCGTGGGCAAGAGCAAAGCCCAGATGTTTGACAAAAATTCCGACAACAAGGTGACATTCAAGGATGTAGCCGGGCTCAACGAGGCCAAGACCGAAATCGAGGAGATTGTTGAGTTCCTGAAAAATCCGAACCGCTACACCGAGTTGGGCGGCAAAATCCCTAAGGGCGCCCTCCTCGTAGGCCCTCCCGGAACGGGTAAGACCATGCTGGCCAAGGCCGTAGCGGGCGAAGCAAACGTGCCCTTCTTCTCAATGAGCGGCTCTGACTTCGTCGAGATGTTTGTCGGCGTCGGCGCCAGCCGCGTGCGCGATCTCTTTCGCCAGGCCAAAGAGAAAGCCCCCTGTATCGTCTTCATCGACGAAATTGACGCCGTTGGCCGCGCCCGAGGCAAAAACGCCAACATGGGCAGCAACGACGAACGCGAAAATACTCTCAATCAGTTACTTACCGAAATGGACGGCTTCGGTTCAAACAGCGGCGTGATTATCCTCGCCGCAACCAACCGCGCCGACATCCTCGACAAGGCCCTGCTCCGCGCCGGCCGCTTTGACCGTCAGATCTACGTTGACCTCCCCGACCTCAACGACCGCGTGGCGATTTTCAACGTCCACCTCCGCAACAAAAAAGTAGTCGAAGGGCTCGACGTTGACCTCCTTGCGCGCCAGACGCCCGGATTTTCGGGAGCCGACATTGCCAACGTCTGCAACGAAGCCGCACTTATTGCCGCCCGCAACAACAAGAAAGCCATTGACAAGCAAGACTTTATCGACGCCGTCGACCGCATTATCGGCGGACTCGAAAAGAAATCGAAAATACTGACCGCCGACGAAAAGCGCGCAATTGCAATCCACGAGGCCGGCCACGCAACCATCTCCTGGCATCTCCAGTATGCCAACCCGCTGATTAAGGTCACCATAGTTCCGCGCGGAAAGGCCCTCGGCGCAGCCTGGTATCTCCCCGAAGAGCGCCAGATTACCCCCTCGCAGGCCCTCCTCGACGAGATTTGCTCGACCCTCGGCGGACGCGCTGCCGAAGAACTCTTTCTCGGCGCAATCTCCACCGGAGCAGCCAACGACCTTGAGCGTGTGACCAAACAGGCCTACGCCATGGTGGTCTACTACGGTATGAGCGCCGACATCCCCAATATCAGTTACTACGACTCCACCGGCCAAAGTTACGGGTTCACAAAGCCTTACAGCGAAGAGCGCGCCAAGAAAATCGACGACGAGGTCTCGAAGATTATCGCCGAACAATATGAACGCGCAAAGCAGATTCTCCTGGCTCACGCCGAAGGCCACGGCAAACTCGCCGACGTGCTCCTCTCCCGCGAAGTGATTTTCACGGCCGACGTTGAGCAAATCTTCGGCCCCCGCCCCTGGACCTCACGCACCGACGAGATTCTTACATCCAAAGCCCCCGCCGAGCCCACTCCTCCCCCCTTCACCCCCGAAGCCCCCGAATCCAACCCCTAAACGCATACAAATTGCGGGGCTTTTTGCGGTTATGTTTGTGTAATCCAAAATATTTTTGTATCTTTGCGGCGATTTTTGGACTATCCTTAAGATGATTAACATTACTTTTCCTGACGGGAGCGTCAAGCAGTTTGAATCTGGCGTTACTCCCTTACAAATAGCCGAATCTATCAGCCCGCGTCTGGCACAGGATGTGCTGGCCGCCAAGGTTGGCGGTGCCGAATGGGACCTCACCCGTCCTATTGAGGCCGATGCCGACCTGCACCTCTATAAATGGGAAGACCCCGAAGGCAAGCACGCTTTCTGGCACAGTTCGGCCCACCTCCTCGCCGAAGCCCTCCAGGAACTCTATCCCGGAGTGAAGTTCGGCATCGGACCCGCTATTGAAAACGGGTTCTACTATGATATTGACCTCAACGGCCACACCTTGACCTCGGCCGACTTTGCCACTATCGAGAAGAAGATGCTCGAACTCGCCCGCAAGAAAGAGCCGATTGTTCGAAAGGAAATCTCGAAAGCCGACGCTCTGAAGGCCTTCGGCGACCGTGGCGAAGAATATAAGTGTGAACTGATCTCGGAACTCGAGGACGGCACGATTACCACTTACACCCAAGGCGCATTTACCGACCTTTGCCGCGGCCCTCACCTTCCCTCGACCGCCCCGATTAAGGCCGTGAAGATTATGAGCCTTGCCAAGACAACTTTTACGCTTGCAGCCGGTCAGCTTCTGGCAAAAAAGAAAAAAACACTATACTTAAATTTCGAATGTTTTTCCGGTTTTGAGACGCTGTTCGGGAAACATTTTGTAGGAAATCT